>NZ_KK211416.1:168295-468295 GCF_000622245.1 Fusobacterium perfoetens ATCC 29250
TTATATTAAAATCAATATCAAATAATAATAAAGTAAAATTTATATTCCAGTGAAAATAAGGATTGAAACTTGTAAGTGACTACATATTTATATCCTTTTTTCTTTTGTAAAATTTATATTCCAGTGAAAATAAGGATTGAAACAATTTTTCTTTTTCTAGGTCATACACTTTTATTTTATAGTAAAAATTATATTCCAGTAAAAATAAGGATTGAAACTTCTTTTAGTTCCTCTGCTTCTGTAAGGGTAATACGTAAAAATTATATTCCAGTAAAAATAAGGATTGAAACCATTTCTTTTCCACATATTGGGCATTTCATATTATATAAAATTTATATTCCATTAAAAACAAGGATTGAAACACTGGTGCCACAGTAGGCATTAATCTACATACAGAACTGTAAAAATTATATTCCATTAAAAACAAGGATTGAAACAAACTTGGTAAAGTTGCCTTATCATGTCTTTCTTGCAATAAAAATTATCTTCCAATAAAAATAAGGATTGAAACTTAAATCTTAGTTCATCACCATATTGTTTATAGCTGTATAAAAAATAAATTCCATTAAAAATAAGGATTGAAATTTTAAAAACAAAAAATTTTGTTGTATCGTTGTAAGTAGTAAAATTTATATTCCAGCAAAAATAAGGATTGAAACAAGTAAGAAAAATTTAAAAATGGCACGTCTTCATGTAAAAATTAAATTCCATTAAAAACAAGGATTGAAACCCTCAAGACTTTCTTTAATTCTTTCTATCTCTAGGTAAAAATTAAATTCCAATGAAAATAAGGATTGAAACGTGTTGTTCTAGAGTTTGTATGATTGTACCGTCTTTAGTAAAATTTATATTCCAGTGAAAATAAGGATTGAAACTATAAATTTCTGCTTGCTCTTCTGTATAGTTTTTTCGTAAAATTTATATTCCAGTGAAAACAAGGATTGAAACATCTTAGAAATATCTATATTATTTCCCTCTGCAATAGTAAAAATTATATTCCATTAAAAACAAGGATTGAAACTAATTTTCAGGTGTAGGATAAAAATCCTTATTAAAGTAAAAATTATCTTCTAATAAAAACAAGGATTGAAATCTTGATAAGTATTCATTATACTTTGGTCTATACTCTATAAAAATTATCTTCACTAAAAATAAGGATTGAAACATTAAAATTGGTTTCCAAGTTCTGTTAGGGATAGAAGTAAAATTTATATTCCATTAAAAACAAGGATTGAAACTTATAATAAGTTCTCCACTTACATTTATTATCAATAGTAAAAATTATATTCCAATAAAAATAAGGATTGAAACTCATCAATCACAAGGTCAATTTGAGTAATGATGTATTTTAAAAATTATCTTCCAATGAAAATAAGGATTGAAACACATATTTCTTTTCTTCATTATATTCTACTTCTGTTGCTGTAAAAATTATATTCCAGTGAAAATAAGGATTGAAACTTTTTCACCCACAATTCTATATTTATTATAATTTTCAGTAAAAATTATATTCCAATGAAAATAAGGATTGAAACTCGCCATTCCACCACATTTTCAAAGGTCTTAAACATGTAAAAATTAAATTCCAGTAAAAATAAGGATTGAAACAAAAATTCCTCCAATTTTAATACATAATGTTTTAAGTAAAAATTAAATTCCAGTGAAAATAAGGATTGAAACTAATCATCCGTATAATAATAATCGGTTGTTACTTTTGTAAAAATTAAATTCCAATGAAAATAAGGATTGAAACTACCATTTTATCAATTATCACTTTTTCATAGTCTTGTAAAAATTAAATTCCATTAAAAACAAGGTTATAAAAATGTAATTAAAAAATAAAAAATGTAATTTCCATATATTAAAATATTTTCATCAAACAAATATTTTAAGGAGGAATTATGGAAGCTATATCAGGAATTTTTTTAATACTAATTCTTATTGGAATGATTTTACTAGGTAGATTAATAGGAGCTTGGATGTTTAGAATCAATGAAATTATCAATCTACAAAAAGAAACAAATAATATATTAAGAGAGATAAGATTTGATTTAAAAGAGAAAAAAGAATTAGAAAACAATTTAGAAGAAGAAAATTCAAAGTAGAACTGTAGAGATACAGTTCTATTTTTTTATGTAAAAATGTAATTAAAAAATAAAAATGGTAATTTTCATATGTTATTATAAAGAAAATTATAGAAGGGAGATTTATAAAAATATATGGAAGAAAAACTTAATTGTAAGGAAGTAATAAAATACACTATCTTAGGAGAAATATATATTTATTTTTTTATTTTAATGTTAAGTATTGCTATAACATTTTTTCAATGGCAAAGTGAATTTTCTATTTTTGTAAAAATAATTCTTTGGGTAATGGTAGAAAGTTTTTTTGGAGGGATAATTTTTGCAGGAATAGGAACCCCATTTTATTTGATTATAGAAACAATACAATATATTTTTGAAAAACCAAAAGAATTTTTTGATAATAGCTTATACTTTTTATTAAGTGGTATAATAATACATTTTATGGCATATCTCTATTCTTTTTGTATAGTGTTTTTATTAACTCTTTTAAAATTTGATAACCTTTGTGAAAATTTTTTAAATGTTTCTTTGGCTTTTATAGTGATTGTATCAATATTAGTAAAAATTTTATTTTTTATAGGAATTTTAAAAATTATTGTAATTATTCTAAAGAAAATAAAATTTATATAACGATTTTAAATTAGAATAGTTGACAAATATAAATAATTGTAGTATATTTTTATCAAATGAAAAGAGGGAATTATGGATAGAAATAATATTAAAAGTATTATAAAAAAACAATTTTTGGAAAATAAAATTAGTGAAAATGATTTAGAACTTTTTACTAAGTATCACTTAAATGAAAAATTAGGTGAGAATGAAAAAATCCAACTTATTGGAATATATAACAAAGTTATAAAAGAAAATGAAAACTTTATATCACAAAAAATTAATATAGACAATATAGATAAGATTATAATGTTCCTAAGTATTTCTCCTATCAAAAGTAAAAATGATTTGGAAGATATTATTGATGAAAATCTTTTTAATAAAAATTTAAAGATTTTTAAAAATATAAAAGAGTTTATTCTATTGTATTCTAGAGAAACAGAAGAAACATTAGAGATGTTAAAGAAAGAATATGTTGGAATTAAAATTACAGGAATACTTACAGATTTTTCTAAGGGATATAACTGTATTGATAATGCAATGCAACAAATTATCCAAGAAAAAAATATAAATCGTGATAATACAATAATTGATTTAACTTTAGGAATGAAGTATGTAACAGTATTTTTCTATAAATTAGCAGTTGAAAATGATATTTATGCTATAAATTGGTATACAGAACAACTTCTTAGTTATGAAAAAATCCAAGATAAAGATGAATATAGATTGATAGATAAAAAGTTTTTTAAAAGATTACCTTTTACAACAAAATTAAAAATTATGATAGAACCTAGAAAAGAAAATTCTAAAATATATTCCAAAATTAATGAAGGAATAGAAAATTATAATTTTTCTTTGGTAGAAAGTATGTATAGCAAAGTTGGAAATAGAGAAATGGAATTGTTTTTTAAGAATCTATCTAAACTATATTCCTTTGAAAATATGATTACTTTAGATGTAGATAATTTTTATGAAACTTTAGAAAAAGTTTTAGAAGATATAACAAATAAGATTTCACGAGAAAATATAATAAGTGGAAAAATAAAAGAGTATTTAGAATATATTTATTCCTTAGTTTATTATGAAAAGGATATAGAAGATTTAGATGAGATTGAACCAAGAAATTTTTCTTGGAAAAATAAATTCTTAAAGATATTTTCAATAGATGAAAAGAATGTAGACAATAAAGCTTCATATCTATTTTTTAAACGGAGTGAAATTTATTATTATCTAGTTATAAAATATTTAAAGATTAGACAAAAAGAAAATCTTTATTCTTATGATAGATTTTTATTACAAATATCAGGAGCAATATTGAGGGAGTTGGAAACTAATAGAAAAATTACAAAAGAAAAATTATTAGATAATCCTAAATTACTTTTTGATATTGATATAGATGAAGATTTAGAAAAATTAGACCCACAAAAAATATTGATAGAAAGTGTTAAAGGAGATTTCTATTTTAGAAATAATATATTATATATAGAAAAATTCCAATTATCAATTAATATAAATGAATATCCAGAATTAAGTTTTATGAAAAATAAGGGATTTAAACTATTGTTAGAATTATTAGAAAATCCAGATAGAGAGATACAGGGTAAAATCTTATATGGAAAATTAGGAAAATTATCTAATGATTCTGATGAAGTGGAAAGTGAAAAAATTCAAGGACGTTTTAGAAAAAATCTAACAGTTATGAAAGATAGAATAAAAGATTTTAATGAAAATATAAAAGAGATAGCCAAAAGGGATAATATAATTTTACCAGATGTAATTATATATGAAAAAAATGTAAATAAAAATATAGATGTAGATTTAAAACATTGTATAAAAATAAATCCAGAGATTTATAAAATAGTATAAAAATGAAAGGAGTATATTATGATAAAGTTACAAGATAATGAAAAAGTTGCTTTTGCTGGACTTTTACATGATGTAGGAAAGTTACTAAATAGAAGCGATGAATATAGAAAAAATTGTACTTTGGGAACTCAACACCCTCATCTTTCATCTTGGTTCATAGATTATTTATTTGAAAATAATATTTTAGAAAAAGATAATGAATTAAAAGAGTTAGTACAAAAACATCATGAAGGACCTTATTATGATAAAAGTATAAATCTTAATTCTATTGAGGAAACTAGAGAAAAAAATGGATTAAAGAAATTAGGGCTTATAGTCGCTCGTTCTGATAACTATTCATCAGCAGAGAGAATAGAAGAAGAAAGTAATTTTGGAAAAAATAATTTTAAAACAAGACCTTTAGATTCTATTTTTAGTAGAATAAATCTTAGAAAAGAAAATGAAAAAGATGAGATAAGTAGATATAAAATTTCTATGTTAAGTGAAGATAATATTTTTCCTGATACTAGAGATGAAAATCCACAGACTGCATTAAACTTTGTTATTGATGAATTTTTAAAAGAAGTTAAAAATATAAAAGTACAAGACGCAAAATCACTTTTTATAAATTTATTTGATTTATTAAAAAAATATACTTGGTCAATTCCTTCAGATACTCAAAGAAAAGTATGTGATATTTCTCTTTTTGACCATTTAAAAACTACTTCAGCCATAGCTCTTGCTTCATATAATTATCATATTGAAGAAGAAGGAAATTTAAAAGATATTACACAAGAAAGTATAAAAAGAGATAAAGATGAAAACCATTTTCTTTTAATAGGTGGAGATGTTTCAGGAATACAAAAATATATTTATGGATTGGAAAATACTAAAAATACAGCTAAAAGACTTAGAGCACGTTCATTTTTTATAAAACTTTTATCAGATGTAGGAGCTTATAAAATTATAGATTCTCTTGATTTAACAATAGCAAATATAATTATTTCATCAGGAGGAAAATTTTATATCTTAGCTCAAAATACAGAAAATACTAGAGAGGAACTTTTAAAAATAAAAAAAGAGATAAACGATACTTTATATAAAGAATATCAAGCTGACTTATTTTTAAATTTAGAATGGTTAGAAGTTTCTGGTAGAGATTTAGGAGAAAAGTTTTCTGAAAGATATGATGAATTAAATGATAAATTAGATGTGGGAAAAGGGAAGAAATTTATAGATAATATTTTACATGAGCCAATATTAGAAAATAAAGATTATGGAAATGGGAAAAAAGTAAGACTTTGTCCTATTTGTAATAAATTTCTTATAGGAGAAAATGAAGAAAGTTGTCCACATTGTCTAAAAGATTTAGAATTTGGTTCTTTTTTACCTAAAATGAAAAAACTAGCCTTTTATACAAAAAATATAGATGATATCAAACAAAAAGAAGGAAGCATAAATCTTTTTGGAATCTTATGTAAAATTATAAAAGATGAAGAAATAGAGGGAGAACCATATTTACTAAATTATTATAGTGATGAAATTCAAAGAAATATGGGATATGTAAAAGATGTTTATGGTGGATATGTTCCTTTAAATGATAATGGAGCAATAAAAGAGTTTGAAGAGATAGCCAAAGAATCATCTTCAAAAAATTTAGGAATTATTAAAGGTGATGTTGATAATTTAGGACTTATTTTTAGTGTTGGTATGAGTGGTTTGGAAGAAGAAATTAAAAATGAAAAAACAGGAAAAGAAGAAACGAGAAAAGGGGTAATATCTATTTCAAGAATTGCTACTTTAAGTAGAATGTTAGATAATTTCTTTTCGTACTGGTTACCAAAAACTTTAGAGAAGAATAAAAAAGAACTTGGTTCAAATTATGTTGTTTATTCTGGTGGAGATGACTTTATGATAGTTTCTTCATGGGATAAAGCAGTAAAAGTTTCAAAATATATAAATAAAGAGTTTAATAAATATGTAGCAAATAATGATGATATTACTATAACAATAGGAATAAGTATTACAAAACCATCTGACCCAATATATTTTAGTTCTAAATGGGCAACAGAAGCAGAGGAAAAAGGAAAATCAAGTGGAAGAAATGGACTTGTACTTTTTGATACTTATATTCCTTGGGAAAACTTAGAAAAAGTTTTTGGTTTAATAGATTTCTTTGGTAAAAATTATAGAAAAGAAAAAGAAAATAATGGAATATTTAATCAAGGATTTATATATAGACTTTTACATTATACTGATATGGCAGAAAGTTATGAAACAACTAAAAATCCTAAATATTTAAAATTTATATCTGACTTTACTTATGATTTATCAAGAAATATTATTCCTAAACTAAAAGAGGAATATAAAAATAAAGGTATAACTGATGATAAACTTATAAATGAAAAGATAAAAAAAGATGACAGAATAATAAAACTTAATAAATATTTTGGAATAGAAGTTATAGAAAATCAAGAAGATATGAAATTCTTAAAAATTTATATGAGAGTTGTAATAAATTATATTGTTAGAAAAAATAGAGAGAATAGAGAAGAAAATTAAGGAGGGAAAATATGAGACCAAATAATATAGAAGAAGAAAAACAAAAGTTTGAAAAGAATTTAAAAGAGGCTTTTATATTTGATGAAAAGGGATATATAGATATTGAAACAGGTTTTTTAAGAGAGAATTTACTTACAAATGAGGCAATAGCTTTAGCTGAATGTTTTAGATATGAGAATTTAACAAATTCGCAAATTAGAAACTTTTTTAATGAAGTTAAAGCTATAAGAAATATTTTAGATAACAAAGAAGAAAATTGGAATAAAGTATATCCAATGACTTTAATGTTAAAATCAAAGATTAATTATAAATATAATAGAAATAAAGACAGTGAAAAAAAATTAAAAACTTTAAAAAAATTTATAGAAAAATCTGTAGATAAAATTATAGAAGAAAACAAA
Organism: Fusobacterium perfoetens ATCC 29250; assembly: GCF_000622245.1. Lineage (NCBI taxonomy): Bacteria > Fusobacteriati > Fusobacteriota > Fusobacteriia > Fusobacteriales > Fusobacteriaceae > Fusobacterium > Fusobacterium perfoetens. The sequence goes on from NZ_KK211416.1 coordinate 175,797, forward strand.
AAAAATAATGGATATGAAACATTTAAAAATTTTGTAATATATTTTGAGGTTACAATGGGATTTGCAAAACTAAAAAATAATTAGGAGGGAAATTTTATGAAAATAAATGAAATTAAAGAAATAAATGTAAAATTTAGATTAATAACAGGAACAAGAGTTGGTGGAAGTAATGATATTATAGAGATTGGTGGAAATGATAGTCCAGTAGTTAGAAATCCACTTACAAAAGAGTTATATATTCCTGGTTCTTCTCTAAAAGGAAAAATGAGAATGCTTATGGAATGGCTAAAAGATAAAATTGATGTAAAAGGAGAAACTCATAATTGTGATGATACTGAATGTCCAATATGTAGAGTTTTTGGAAGAGGGGCAGAAAATAGTAAAAAGGCAAAATCTGGACCTACAAGAATTTCTATAAAAGATGCTTTTTTAACAGAAGATAGTAAAAAATCTTTAGATGAATTAAAAAATAGAACTGGTTTAGATACAGAATGGAAATATGAAAATACAATAAATAGACTTACTTCAGAAGCAAATCCTCGTAACTCTGAAAGAATACCAGCAGGAATAGAATTTGAATTTAAAATGACTTATAAAGTTTTAGATATGGAAGATGGAGGAAAAAAGGATAAAGAATTATTTGAAGAAGTAGTTTTAAAAGGGCTAAAAGGTTTAGAAATAGAGGGAATTGGTGGAGGAGTTTCTCGTGGAAATGGACAAATAGAATTTACAGAAATATTAGTTGATGGAGTAGATTATTTAGAAAAAGTAAAAAATATAAAACTTTAAAGAGGTGATAGAATATGTATAATACATATTTATGGAAAATAAAACCTCTTTCATCACAGATGACACCTTGGCAAAGCGATACTATCTATGGACATTTATTATATGGAGCTAGTTTATTATATGGAGATGAATTTGTAAAAAAATTAATAGATGAATTTTCAAATATTCCTCCATTTATAGTTTCAGATGGCTTTATAGATGGACAATTACCAATGATAAATAAAGGAACAGTAAAAAGAAGTGATACAGAGGAATTTGCAAAAATTTATGGAAAAAATCAAATAGAAACTGTAAAAAAATTAAAAGAGATAAATAAAATTAAATTTATTCCTATAGAAGATTTTAATAAATTAAGAGAAAAAAATTATAATAAAAAAGATTTTATAATTTCTAAATTACAGGAATTAAATAAAGAAGAAGAGAATGCAAATAGTATAGACTTTAAATCGAAAAAATTAGATAAAAAAGATACAGCAATTCAAGAAACTTTGGTTATGCATAACACAATAAATAGAATAATGGGTTCTACCGGAGATAATGGAGTTTTTGCTTTAAAAGAAACTTTCATAGAAGGAAATATTTTTATATTTATAAAAATTAGAAAAGATTTTGATATAAATATACTAGATACTCTTTTAAAATTTGTGGAAAAAAATGGTTATGGAAAAAAAGTAAGTTCAGGAAAAGGAGCTATAGAAAGAGTTTCATTTGAAAAATACAATGAATTTAATGAAGTAAAAAATGGAAATGGTTTTATTGTATTATCAAATTATATTCCAAAAGAATTTGATTATGAGGAAGTTATATCAGCAAATTATCTTGTGAAAAAAGGAAAGGTTTATGGAGATATAGATTTTCCGTTTAAAAAACCTTTTAGTTGTTTTACTGCTGGTTCATTGTTTAAAAAATCTAAAAACTCTATTTATGGAAAAGTTTTAAAAGATATTCATATAGATAAAAGCATTGTTCAAATAGGAATACCATTTACTTTGGAGGTGGAATTATAATGAAAGTAGAGAGAATACAATATAAATGTACATTAATACCTTTGACACCTATTCAAATAGGAAATGGAAATCAAATTTATCCTTATGATTATGTTGTAAAAAATGGTACTTATTATAGAATAAATTTATCAGAAATTATTGAAAAGTTTCCTCAAAATATCAAATTTAAGTTTATAAAATTATTAGAAAATAATAATATGATTGAAATTAGAAGTTTTATATTTGAAAATTATAAAGAAGAATATGGATATATTTATAAAGCTCCTGTTGAAAGAGAATTTGAAAATAAATATTTAGAAAAAATAAAAGGTGCTAATAAAAAAAATGATGAAAATTCTTTTATAATTGAAGAATTTATAGGAAATGTTGAAGCAAAATACATTCCTGGTAGTACAATAAAAGGGGCTATTAGGTCAGCTTTTCTTTTTAATGAATTTGATAAAAAAAGAGATAAATATGATTTTAAGAAAAATCTAAAGTACGATAAAGAATTAAATAAAAAAATAGAAGTAACAGCTAAACCTTTTGTATTAGTGGATAGATATGGGAAAACTTTAATGGGAAGAAATAGTAAAAATGAAGCTAATAAAATAGAAGCGAAAATGTTAGAATTAACGAGATTAGAACCTAAATTTGACCCTTTTAAAAATTTTATAGTTACAGATACTCAAGTAACTAAAGAGAATACGGTAATAAAAGAAATTTCTAGATTAATGCCATTAGGAGTTAATAATAAATTATCTTTTGGAGCTGAAGTTTTAAAATCAGAATATAGTGATAATGAAGAGGTAAAATTAAATTTTGATATAATATTAAAATTAATACCTAGTAGTTTATTAAAGAAAGATTCTTTGGATAAAGGAATTATAAAAGAAGATGTATATTTTGAAATATCAGATATTGCATATGCTTTAAATAAAAAAGCAAAAAAAGTATTAGAAAAAGATTTAGAATTTTTTAAGAAAAATACTAAATATAGAGAATATGAAAAAATTTCAAAAGAATTATTAGAAAAATTAGAAAAACTTGAAGAAAAAAATGAAGATAGAGTTGAATATAAAGAGGCACTAATAAGATTTGGTAGAGGTTCGGGATTTAATAATACAACTTTTAATTTAGTAAATACCAATGAAGAAGTTTATACAAGAGTAGTAGCTGGAGATTGTCCTATTGGTTGGGCATTGATTACCTTTGAAGAAGTATAAAAATTTTAAATAAAAAAGAAGCTATTGTAGTTTATAGTTTGATGAATTATAATAGCTTCTTTATAATATTAGGAGATAACTATGATTTGTAGTTTCGTTATAAATTTTAAACCTTTAGAATTTGGAAATAAAATAAAAAAATATTCTTTAGATAGAGATATAGAATATTTTCTGCTAAACAATGGAATAGATAAAAAACAATTAAAATATATAACTATATCAAATTTTCTTACAAAAGACAGAGAAATAGAAGAAGAAAAAAATTATTCTATAAGATTTTCTTCTATTGATTCTAAAACAACTTTAGAAATTTTAAAAATATTTTTTTATAAAAGATTAACTAATGAAACATTGAAAATATCGAATACAACATTTTTAGTATCAAATATATATCATAATAATAAATATTCAAAGCAATTAGATTTAGAAAGTTTCTTAGAAAATCCTTTAAAAGATGAGATTACCATAAAATTTTTAACTCCTACTTTTTATAAAGTTGGTAGTATTTTCATAGGAACAGAAGATTCAAGATATTTTTTTAAAAATATATTAACTAAATTTAAGAGAAGCTCTATAGGAAATCAATTTAATATAGGAAATTTAGATTTCTCAAAAGTAGAAATAAAAGAAAAAAATATAAAAAAAGTATATATAAAAACTTTAATATAGAAGGTATACAAGGGGAAATTACATATAAATTAGTAGATGATAAAGATACAAAATTAAAAGAGATGTTTAATATATTAGGATATTTTTCAGAATTTTCTGGAGTAGGTCATGGTTGTAATAAAGGGTATGGACAAGCAATATATATAATTTAATTATAAAAATATAAAAATAAGAAGTAGAACTAGAGCAAAAAAATGCAATAGTTCTTTTTTTTATAATTTTTTATTTTGTCATTTTCATATCACAAATCAATGTGAAAATAAAAAATATAAAGGAGGAACTTATGAAAAAGAGAATAATTTTATTTTTATTAATTCAAGTATTAGCTTTTAGTGAAGAAATAACTTTAGATGAAATGTTAAATATTTTAGACAAGACTTCTTATCAAAATAAAATATATAATATTCAAACTCAAATTGATGATGATATAGAAAAATATCATAAATTAGGAGATTTTAATGGAATAGTAACTACTGTTGATTCAAAATATAGTGATGTTGAAGATGAATTTCAAACTACAGGAAGATTAGAATATGGTCCATTTTATTTAGAGGGAATAAAAAATTATAATACAGATGATGAAATAATATATGGAATAGAGAAAAATATAAAAGATATTATATATTCAAGTGATAAAAATCAATTAAAAAAGTTAGAGTACACCAAAAATATAAATAATTTAGAATTATAGAAAAAATATAGAAAATCAAAAAATACAACTGATAAATTTATATGAAGAATATATAAATAATTATTTAGGAATAAAAATAAAAGAGAATGGGATAAAAACTTTAGAAAAAGAAGAGGAAAAAATGTCAAAGGCTTATTCCTTAGGAGCAGTTGCAAAAATAGAGTTAGATTCTATTAAATGTAGTATAAATAATTTAAAAATAGAAATTCAAGTCTTAAAAAATAATTTAGAGAATATTAAAAAGATTTTTAGTTATAATTTTGCAATTGAAATTGGAGAAAAAACATTAAAAGAGATAATTGCCCCTAAAATAAATATTGATGAATATATAAATAATTATGGAGAAAAAGATATAGAGATTTTAGAGAAACAAAAATCTATTTTAGAAGAAGATATAAAATATATGAATTATACTAATAATATGCCAGATATTTCTATAGGGTTAGAACATAGCAATAGATATGATGAAAATAGAGTAGTCTTAAAATTTTCAAAACCACTTTTTGATTTAGATTTAGACTTAGAAACAGGAAAAAATAATTTAAGTCAACAAGAAATAGAAATTGAACAGAAAAAATCTGAAAATAATGGAGAAAAATTACAAATATACAATACTTATGATGAATATATGAAAAATTATATTGTAAATAAGAATAATTCAGAACTAGAGTTATCAAAATATAATGTAAAAAAATTAGAATATTCTTTGGGAAAAGTTGATTATTTAGAAGTTATGGAAAGTTTTAATAATTACTTAAATTATGAAATTGAAAAGGAAAAAGCTAAGAATAATCTAAACGGATATATTTATGAGATTATGATAAGAGGAGAAAAGAAATGAAAAATATAAATACAAAATTAATTTTAGGAATAGTAATTATATTTATAATTTTAGGTTATAAATTTTTAAAGACTAACGATAAAAATATAGATAATACCATAACTTATGAAGCTATAAAAATAAATTCTAATGGTGGACGAGGATATATAGAAGTAAATGGACATGTTGAAGTAAATGATACTAAAAAAGTCTTTGTAGATAAAAAATTAAAAGTGGAAGAAGTATTTGTTCAAGAGGGAGATTATGTAGAAAAAGGACAACTTCTTATGACTTTTGACGAAACAGAAAGAAATAATATTATGAGAAATTTAGAGAGAGAACAACTAACTCTTAGAAAATTAGAAAGAGATTATAAAATTGAAAAACAATTAAATGAAATTGGTGGAAGTCCAGATAATACTTTATTAGAATATGAAGAAGATATTAGAAGAACTCAAATTAATATTGAAGAATATATGGAAGATTTAGAAAAAACAGCAGAAGAAATAAAAAGTCCTGTAAGTGGAACTATAACATCTTTGACAGCTCAAGAAAATTATTTAGTTGATACAGATTCTCCACTTATGGAAATAGCCGATTTATCAGATATAAAAATTGTATTAGAAGTACCAGAATATGATGTAAAAAATATATATTTAGGTCAAAGTTTAATTTTGAAACCTGAAGTTTTTGAAAAGAAAGAATCTTTTACAGGAGTAATAACAAAAATTTCTAAAATATCAGAAGTATCAGAAATAACCTCAGAAAATGTATTGACAGCTGAAGTAAAACCAGATAAAACCATTCCATATATAGTTCCTGGTTTTAAAGTTACTGCTACTATATATTTAGATAGAAAAGTATCAGAAATATTAATACCAAAAACATCTGCAATATTTGAAAATGATAATTATTATGTTTTTGTTTACAATAATGATGGAACAATTAAAAAGAAAAATATAAAAGTTGAAAGTTTAAAAGGAGATAATTTAATAGTAAAAGAGGGGCTAACTTTTGATGAAATTATACTTACAACTCCAGATATAAGTTTAATAGATGGAGAAAAAGTTATAATAAAAGTAAAAGGTGAGAAAAATGGAAACAATGTTAGAAGTAAACAATCTAAATAAATTTTATATAAATGGAGATATGAAATTACATGCTTTAAAAAATATAAACTTTAATATAAAAGATGGAGAATTTATAGCTATTATGGGAAGTAGTGGAAGTGGAAAATCTACTATGATGAATATATTAGGTTGTTTAGATAGAAATTTTTCAGGTAAATATATTTTAGATAAAATAGATATTTCTAAGATAGGAGAAAAAGATATTTCATCTATAAGAAATCAAAAAATAGGTTTTGTATTTCAATCATTTAATTTATTATCAAAATTAACAGCATTAGAAAATGTAGAATTGCCTTTAGTTTATGCTGGAGTTAATAAAAAAGAAAGAGAAATAAGAGCAAAAGAGATATTAACGAAAGTAGGTTTAATAGATAGAATACATCATAAACCAACAGAACTTTCTGGAGGGCAAAAACAAAGGGTGGCTATAGCAAGAGCTTTAATAAATAATCCATCAATTATATTAGCAGATGAACCAACTGGAAATTTAGATAGTATATCAGAAAAAGAAATAATGGAATTATTTACAGAACTTAATAACCAAGGAAAAACAATTATTATAGTCAGTCATGAACCAGAGGTAGCAAACTATGTTAAACGAATAATTTTATTTAAAGATGGAGAAATAATAAAAGATGGTGAGAGGTTATGAATTTTTTGGAAAGTTTAAAAACTGCTATACAAAGTATAAAAATAAATAAAATGAGGTCATTTTTAACAATGCTTGGAATAATTATAGGAATATCTTCTGTAATAACCATGTCATCTATAGGAAAAGGTGGTCAAGAAAACATAACAGGAGATTTAAAAAAGGGAGGATATGGAAAGTTTAATATTACAGTAGATAAAACAGATGAAAATTTTAGATGGAAATATTTATTAGATGAAGATATAATAAAAAAATTAAAAGATAGTGGGAAATTTAAAGAAGTTAGTCCTAAAATTAGTACTAACTTTGGATTAAAAATAGGCAATAATCCTAGAAAAGAAATGATGATGTTTGATGTTACTACTCCTGATTATGAAAATATTAATAAAGTTGAAATTTTATATGGAAGAAATTTTTTGCCAATTGAGTATGAAGAGGGAGAAAAAATAATTACAATAGATAATATAACAGCTCAAAATTTATTTGGAAATTCTAGAAATGCTTTAGGAGAAAAGATAGATTTATCAAAAGGAAGAAATGGAATTAATTATAGTTATAAAATAGTAGGAGTTTTTAAAAATCCCTTAGAACAGATGAGTAAAATGATGGGTGGAAAAAGAATTCCAAGATTTGGGAGAATTCCACTTAATACATATCAAAAACTTTTTGATAGTCAAGGAACAGGATACACTTCTTTAATATTAGAAGCAAAGGACCCAGAACAATTAGCTGAAACTATGTTAGATGCTAAAGAAATTTTAGGAAATATGATTGATGATTCAGAATTATATGATATTAATGTGGAAAATAATGGAGCTAGTTCTTTTGATAATATTTTAACAACCTTAAATATTTTTGTTACCTTTGTAGCAGGAATTTCTCTTTTTGTTGGAGGAATAGGAGTTATGAATATTATGCTTGTAAGTGTAGTAGAAAGAACTAAAGAGATAGGAATAAGAAAAGCTATAGGAGCTACAGATTATGATATATTATCACAGTTTCTTATGGAATCAGTTATTTTGACAGGAATAGGAGGAATTTTAGGAGTAGTTTTTGGAATAATTTTTGGATTGGGAATAGGATATATAATAGGAATTTTTCCAATTTTTTCTATTTTCACGATTACTATTTCTATGTTAATCTCAATGGGAATAGGAATATTATTTGGAGTTACACCAGCTAAAAAAGCAGCAAAACTTAATCCTATAGATGCTTTAAGAACAGAATAAAAATTCAGAGGTAACAACTTGTTACCTCTATTTTTTTACCACCATTTTTTCTTTTTAAAAAATAAAATACTTCCAGCAAAAATAATAAACATAATAATAAGAATTATAAAATAACCATATTTCCAAGTAAGTTCAGGCATAAATTGAAAATTCATTCCATAAACTCCTGCTAAAAAACTAAGAGGAATAAAAATTGTAGAAATCATTGCAAGAACTTTCATAATTTCATTCATATTATTGCTTAAAGTGGAATGATAAAGTTGAATTAAATCATTTTGCCTATTAAAAAGAAAATCAATATTTTCATTTATAACAATAATATGGTCTTGTAAATCTATAAGATAAATATTTATATCATTTTTAATAAATTCTCTTACTTTAATATCAGAAAATTTTGAAACTAATTCTCTTAAAGGAAAAATAGATTTTTTTATTTTTAATAGTTCTTTTTTTTGTAGTAAGATATTTTCAAAAGCTTTTTTCGTAGGGTTACTACTAATTTCAATCTCTAAGTTTTGAATTTTTTCCTCTAAATCCTCTGTTATTAAAAAATAATTATCTACAATTCTATCAATAAGAGCATATAAAAGATAATCTTCATTTTTATCAGCTATAATACCTATATGATTCTCTATTCTTAATTTTATATTATCAAAAATATTATTAGATTTTTCTTGAAATGAAAGGAGCAAATCTTTAAAAAGGATAAAAGAAACCTGTTCACATTCATATTTATCATTAACTTTATTATGAGTTATCATTTTTAAAGTTATAAAAATAAAATTTTCTCTGACTTCTAATTTTGGCCTTTGGGAATTATTTAATAAATCTTCAAGTATTAAAGAATCTATTTTAAACTTTTCACCAATTTTTTTAATTAAATCAATGTTATGAATACCTTCTATATTTATCCAAGTTTTAAAATCCTTTTTTAAATTTATTTTAAAGTCTTCTTTATATATAAAATGAACTTTATTAAAAGATTGATTATTATAAAAATATTGTGTAATAGGGATGTCTATATTTTTATCTATTATACCTGTATAAATTAAACTACCAGGTTGAAGACCAACTTTTTTATTCATAAACTTCCTCCAAAAATAAATTATATATATAATTATAACATAAAATTAAATGAAAAACTATTAGATAGTATTTTTTATTTCTTTAAATTTACTTAAATTAAAAACTATAAAAAATAATAATTAAAAATATAATTTTTTGTAAATATAGACCGATAAAATATTATATATTATTTATTTTTAATAAAAATAATATTAAATAAAAAAGTTTATTTTTTAAAAAAATAAATGTATAATAATATATGAATAACATAAGATTGAGGGAGTATAAATTATGAATAAAAAAGAAACACTTAATTTTTTAAAAAGATTAGCCGAAGGAATATCAGCTACTTTTGGACCTGATTGTGAAACAGTTATTCATGATTTGAGATCTAAAGATGAAATAATAGTTGCTATTTATAATGGACATGTAACAGGAAGAAATATAGGAGATAAGTTAAATCTTTTAGGTGTATATGAATTAGAAGAAATGGAAAATGGAAAAGATTTCTATAATTGTCTCTGTAAAACAAATGATGGAAGACTTATAAAATCAACAACAGTCCATTTTAAATCAAAAGATTTTCATTATGCTTTTGGAATAAATTTTGATTATACAAAATTTTATGATGTAAGTAAAGTTTTATCTGCTTTTATGAAAACAGGGGTAGATGTAACAAAAGTTGTTAATGAAAACCCTAATGAAAAAATGTTTGATGAAATTTATAGGGAAGCTGTAATGTATTTTGCAAAAGACCCAAAATTTATGAGTAAAGAAGAAAAATTAGATTTTATAATTTATATAAAAGACCATGGGGGATTTTCTTTGAAAAAAAGTGTTGTAAATTTAGCTAAAAATATGGAAGTTACAAGATTTACTATTTATAATTATTTAAAAGAATTAGGAATTAACCCAAAAGAATGTAAATAAAAATGAAATTTAAAATCAAAAATAATATTCTCTTTGAAAAAATAATACAAATATGTTATAATATATTTATAAATAAAATATAAAAAATAAGGAGGAGAAAAATGGAAAGTTTAGTTTTAAAAAATGGAAAAATTCTTTTAGAAGATAGAATTATAGATGGAAGTCTTTTAGTAGTTGATGGAATAATAAAAAAAATAGTTGAAGATAAATATAGAGAAGAGTTAACTGGAGATAAAATAATTGATTTAGAAGAAAAATTAGTTGTTCCTGGGTTTGTTGATGTACATATTCATGGTTGTGATGGTGCTGATACAATGGATTTATCTGTTGAATCTCTTAAAAAAATGTCAAAATTTGTTGCAACAAAAGGTGTTACAAACTTTTTACCTACAACACTTACAAGTCCTAAAGATGAATTAAAAGAAGCTTTAAGATGTATTGGAGAATTACAAAATAAAGATATTGATGGAGCAAATATTTTTGGAGCTCATATGGAAGGTCCTTATTTTGATGTTGCTTTTAAAGGAGCACAAGATGATAGATTTATGCTAAAAGCAACAATAGAAGAATTACAAGAATATTTAGATGTTAAAAAAGGAGTTTTAAAATTAATGTCACTTTCAGCAAGTGACGATTCTTATTTAGAACCTATTAAGTTTTTAAGAAAAAATGGTGTAATCTCTTCTATAGGACATTCAAATGGAGATTATGAAAATGTTGTAAAAGCTGTAAAAGCAGGTCTTTCACACTCAACTCATACTTTTAATGGAATGAAAGGATTTACACATAGAGAATTAGGAATAGCAGGTGGAGTATTAGTAACTGATGAAATAAATGCAGAAGTTATATTTGATGGAATACATGTTCATCCAAAAGCTGTAGATTTACTTATAAGAGCAAAAGGAACAGATAAAGTTGTATTAATAACTGATGCTATGTCAGCTACAGGACTTAAAGATGGAGATTATAAACTTGGAAAATTAGATGTATATGTAAAAGATAGTCAAGCAAGATTAAAAAGTAATAATGCTTTAGCAGGAAGTGTTCTTACTATGGATAAAGCATTTAGAAATGTATTATCTTTAGGATATACAATATTTGATGCGGTAAAAATGTCAAGTACAAATGCTTGTAAAGAATTTGGAATTAATGCTGGTAAAATTGAAATTGGAAAAAGAGGAGATTTTGCAATATTAGATTCTGAAAAAAATGTAACAATGACAATTGTTGGTGGAAAAATAAAATACCAAATTTAAAAAATTAAGTATAAAGTTATGTTATATTTGAAAAATATAACATAACTTTTATTTTATATAAAAAAGTGAAAAAAACTCTTAAAAAATAAATAGAAATATGTTAAAATCTAGGTATAAAAAGGAATAGAAAAAAATCGGGGGAAAAATTGAAAAATTTAAGTTTAAAAGTCAAAATAAATGATGAATTAATGAAATTTTTGATAGAAAATTTACCTGGAAAAAATAGAAATAATATAAAGTCTCTTCTAAAAAATGGTCAAATTTTAGTAAATGGAGTTAGAACTTCTCAATTTAACTATTTATTAAAAGAAGGAGATGAAGTAATAGTATCAGCTTCAAGAATGACAGAAAATCATTTACAAGGAATAAAAATAATTTTTGAGGATGATGATATAATAGTTATAGAAAAACCTGAAGGAATGTTGTCTATAGCTACTGATAAAGAAAGGGAAAGGACAGCTTATAATATAGTTAAAGAATATATAAAAGCTAAAAATCCTCAAGAAAAATTATTTATCGTTCATAGATTAGATAAAGGAACTTCAGGGGTAATGATATTTGCAAAAACTGAAGGAATACAACAAGTTTTACAAACTAATTGGCAAAATTTTGTAAAAGAAAGAAAGTACGTGGCAGTTGTTGAAGGAAAAGTTGAAAAAAATAGAGATACAATAATATCTTATTTAAAAGAAAATAATGCTATGGTAACTTTTTCAAGTCCTGTGGAAATAGAAGGTTCTAAAAAAGCAATAACACATTACGAAGTATTAAAAAGAAGTAGAGCTTACTCATTAGTAGAAGCTAATATAGAAACTGGTAGAAAAAATCAAATTAGAGTTCATATGCAAGGATTAGGACATAGTATAATAGGAGATAAAAAATATGGCGCTAAGACAAATCCTCTTAGAAGATTAGGATTACATGCAAGAACAATAGTATTTAAGCATCCTAGAACAAATAAAATACTTTCTTTTGAAACTAAAATACCAGTAAGATTTTCATCAATGTTTAAAGTAAAATAAGGAGTAAAAATGATAGGAATTAGTAGTTGCCTTTGTGGAATAAATTGTAAATATAATGGAGAAAATAACTTAAATCCAATATTTTTAGAAATGTTAAATAAAGGTGAAGCTGTTCCGATATGTCCAGAACAATTAGGTGGACTTTCAACTCCAAGGGTTCCAGCTGAAATTCAAAAAGATAAAGAAGGAAAAATTCAAGTAATTACGAAAAATAACACAAATGTAACAAAAGAATATTTTTTAGGAGCAGAGAGAGCTTTAAAAATTTTGAAAGCTTTAGAAATAGATACAGTAATTTTAAAAAGTAAAAGCCCTTCATGTGGATACGGAAAAATATATGATGGAACTTTTTCTAAAACTTTAATAGAGGGAAATGGAATAACTGTTGATTTGTTCTTAAAAAATAATATAAAAGTGATAGATAATGAAGAATACATAAAAAATAAATAGGAATAGAGGTGGGCTATGATATCAAAAGAGATTAAAGAATTTGGCGAAGAAATGAGATTATTTCATTCAGCAATAAATCATAGGCTCTATTATAGCTTAGGATGTCACTTAAAAACAGAAAATGGAAAAAAAGGAGCTGAATTTAAAGTATGGGCTCCTAATGCCAAAGATGTAAAAGTTGTAGGAGCTTTCAATAATTGGAATGGCTCTAAACATAAGATGTTTTATAATGGCTATCATGGAGTATGGAGTATATTTATACCTGAAATAAAAGAGGGAGATATATATAAATATGAAATTACATCAAAAGATGGAAGAACATTTTTAAAATCAGACCCTTTTGCTTTTTATTCAGAACTTAGACCTGGTACAGCTTCTGTAGCAAAAGATATTTTTAAGCCATTTAAGTGGGAAGATAAAGAATGGCTAGATAAAAGAGAAAAATGGAATCCTTTTGAAGGACCAATGAATATATATGAAGTACATTTAGGTTCCTGGAAAAGAAAGCCAGAATCAGAAATAAAAAAAATTGATAAACCTGATTTACAAAAAAGCCAAGATGAATTGAAGGCAGAAAGTGGATTTTTAGATTATAAAGAGATTTGTGATAAACTTTTACCATATGTATTAGAAATGGGATATACTCATATTGAAATTATGCCATTATCTGAACATCCATTAGATGCTTCATGGGGCTATCAAGCAATAGGTTATTATTCTTTAACAAGTAGATATGGAGATCCAGAAGGATTTAAATATTTTGTAAATGAATTTCATAAAGCTGGAATTGGAATTATACTTGACTGGGTTCCAGGACATTTTTGTAAAGATTCACATGGATTATATAAATTTGATGGAAGTCCTCTTTATGAATATCCAGATGAGTATAGGGCAGAAAATAAAGGTTGGGGAACAGCCAATTTCAATTTAGGAAGTCCAGAAGTAAGAAGCTTTTTAATATCAAATGCAGTATTTTTATTTGATATTTATCACATAGATGGAATTAGAGCTGATGCAGTTTCTAATATAATTTATTTAGAATATGGTCATCCTGAAGTTAGAGGATTAAAAAATAAATATGGAGGTACAGAAGATTTAGAAGCTATTGAATTTTTAAGACTTTTAAATGGTACTATATTTACAGAATTTAAAAATCCTCTTATGATAGCTGAAGAAGCTACAGCTTGGCCATTAGTAACAAGGCCACCTTATGTAGGAGGACTTGGATTTAATTATAAATGGAATATGGGTTGGATGAATGATATGTTAAAATATATGGAAATGGACCCTATATATAGACAATATCATCACAACTTAGTAACTTTTTCTTTAATGTATTGTTTCTCAGAAAATTATATACTTTCTATATCTCATGATGAAGTTGTTCATGGAAAAAAATCTGTTCTTGATAAGATGTTTGGAAAATATGAAGATAAATTTGCAAGTCTTAGAATGTTTTTAGGATATATGTATGGACATCCTGGAAAAAAATTAAATTTCATGGGAACAGAGATTGGGCAATTTATGGAATGGAGATTCTATGAAGAATTAGAATGGAAAATGTTGAAATATCCAATGCATGATAGTATAAAAACTTATGTAAAAGATTTAAATCATCTTTATAAAAGAGAAAAAGCTTTATGGGAACAAGATACAACTTATGATGGTTTCAAGTGGATAGACCATAGCAATTATCAAGAAAGTATAATATCTTTTGTAAGAAAAAGTAAAGATGAAAAAGATTTCTTATTGTTTGTATGTAACTTTACTCCAGTTCCACATTTTGATTATTTAGTTGGAAGCGAAGTTTTGGTAGATTATGAAGAAATATTTAATAGTGATAGAGATATTTATGCAGGAACAAATATTTTAAATGGTAATGATATAAAAGTAATGGAAAGAAATATAAATGGTATCCCTTATGCAATAAAATTAAATATTCCACCATTATCAACAATTATATTAAAGCCAAAATTTAAAGAGAAAAAGTTATTAGAAAAAATAGATAAAGAAAAATTATTAAAAAATAATATAAATTTAAACAAATAAAATAGGAGGGTGTGGAAAATTATGAAAAAAGAAATGATAGCTATGATATTAGCAGGAGGTCAAGGTAGTAGACTAAAACTTCTTACTAAAAATATTGCAAAGCCTGCAGTTCCATTTGGGGGAAAATATAGAATTATAGATTTCCCTTTAAGTAACTGTACAAACTCTGGTATTGATACTGTTGGAATTTTAGTTCAATACAAACCAAAAGCTTTAAATAGTTATATTGGTATTGGAGCTTCATGGGATTTAAACAGAAACTTTGGTGGAGTTAGTATTTTACCACCATATATGCAAGAAGATGGAGGATGGTGGTATAAAGGTACTGCTAACTCAATATATCAAAATATAGATTTTATAGATGACTATGATCCAGAATATGTTTTAATTCTATCAGGAGACCATATTTATAAAATGGATTATAACAAAATGTTAGAGTATCATAAGTCAAGAAATGCAGATGCAACAATAGCAGTTTTAAATGTTTCTTTAGAAGAAGCAAGTAGATTTGGAATTATGAATGTTAAAAATGAAGATGAAATTTATGAATTTGAAGAAAAACCAGCTCATCCAAAAAGTACATTAGCTTCTATGGGAATTTATATTTTCAATTGGAAAGTATTAAAACAAGCCTTAATAGAAGATGAAGCAAATGAAAAATCATCTAATGACTTTGGAAAAGACATTATACCAAAATTATTAGGAGAAAATAAAAAACTTATAGCTTATCCATTTGAAGGATATTGGAAAGATGTTGGAACAGTAGAAAGCTTATGGGAAGCAAATATGGATTTATTAGGAGAAGAACCTAAATTTGATATCTTTGATAAAAACTGGAGAATTTTCTCTAAATCTACAAATAAACCAAGTCAAGTTATAGGAGATAATGCAGTTATTGCTAATTCCCTTGTTACAGAAGGTTGTGTAATTAAAGGAACAGTAGAAAATTCTATATTATTCCAAGGAGTATTAGTAGAAGAAGGAGCAGTAATAAAAGATTCTGTTATTATGTGTGATTCTGTAATTAAGAAGAATTCAGTAGTTGAAAGAGCTATTTGTGGAAGACATGTAGTAGTAGAAGAAGATAAAAAGGTTATTGGTGGAAAAGAGATTGCTTTAATTGAAGAAGATAGAATAGTAACAGAAGATGTAAAATAATTTAGGGGAGTGTGAAGAGGAATGTTAAATAATTGTTTTGGAATACTAAGTGCTACAGAAAGTAGAGATAACTTAAGAAGATTAACAGCTCATAGAGCAGTAGCTTCTATACCTATTGGTGGAAAATATAGAATAGTAGACTTTGGATTATCTAATATGGTTAATGCTGGAATAAAATTAGTGGGAATTTTAACACAAACTGATAGTAGATCTTTAAGAGACCATATTGGAAGTGGAGGAGCATGGGACCTAAATAGAAGAAATAAAGGAATATATATGTTCCATGATAAAAGAAACCAAGCTGTAAGTTATGATTTACAAATTTTAAGAGACAATAAAGAATTCTTAAATAAAGTAAAAGAAGAATATGTAGTATTTGCTTCTACTTATTTAATTGCTAATGTTGATATAGAAGATGCAGTTAGAAAACATCAAGAATCTGGAGCTGTTGTAACAGTAGTTTACAAACATGTAGAAGATGCTGATAAAAAATATTTAGATTGTGGATTATTACAAATAAGTCCTACAGGAGAAGTTTTTGGAGTAGAAAAAAATAATGGAAAAGAACAAATAGCTAATGTATCTATGGAAATATTTATTATGAAAAAAGAATATTTAGAGTCATTAATAGATAAAGTAGCTTATGCTGATTATGCTAGAACATTGAAATCAGTAGTTTATGAAAATTTAGGAAAAATCTCAGTTAGAGGATATGAACATAAAGGATATTTAGGATGTGTAAATTCACTTCTTACTTATTATACAACAAATATGGATATGTTAAATGAAGAAATAACTAAAGATTTATTCTTTAAAGAAACAAGAGCTATTTATTCTAAATCAAAAGATTCTGTTCCTACAAAATATTATAAAGATTCAAAAGTTATTGATTCATTAATTTCTAATGGATGTGTGATAAAAGGTACAGTAAAAGATAGTGTTATTTCTAGATCAGTTACTATTGAAGAGGGAGCAGAAGTTGAAAACTGTATAATTCTTCAAAATTGTACAATAAAAAGTGGATGTAAAATTAAAAATGTTATAATGGATAAAAATGTTGTTTTAGCTGAAGGTACAGAACTTAGGGGAAGTACAATTTATCCATTAATAATAGAAAAAGAAACTTCTAAATAACTCTACTCTATGGAGGTGTAAAATGAAAGTTTTATTTGCTGCTTCTGAAGCTGCTCCTTTTTTAAAAACAGGAGGATTAGCAGATGTTGCTTATGCTTTACCTAAAGCATTAAAAAAAATAAATGTTGATGTGAGAGTAATTCTTCCAAAATATGGAAAAATAGCAGAAGAATTTAAAGAAAAAATGGAAAAAGTAACTGAATTTAAAGTTCCAGTAGGTTGGAGAAATCAATATTGTGGACTTGAAAGTTTAGAATATGATGGGGTTACTTTTTATTTTCTAGATAATGAATATTATTTTAAAAGACCAGAGCCATATGGACATTATGATGATGGTGAAATATTTACATTCTTTTCTAGAGCAATATTAGAAACATTAAAATATTTAGATGACTTTAAACCTGATGTTATTCACTGTAATGACTGGCATACAGGAGTTCTTCCATTATTCTTAAAAACACATTATAGTTATGATGTAAGATATCAAGGAATAAAAACAGTTTATACAATTCACAATTTAAAATACCAAGGAGTATTTTCAAAAACTGTTTTAGGTGAATTATTAGGTTTAGATGATTCATTCTTTACAGAAAATGCAATAAAATTCTATGATGGTATTTCATTTATGAAAGCAGGAATAATGTATTCAGACATAGTAAATACAGTAAGTAAATCTTATGCAGAAGAAATAAGAACTCCATATTTTGGTGAAAACTTAGATGGATTATTAAACGGAATAAGTTATAAATTATATGGAATTGTAAATGGTATTGATTATGATGAACATAATCCTTTAACAGACAAAAACATATATAAACAATATGATAAAGAAAATCTAAAATATAAGGTTGTAAATAAATTAGAATTACAAAAAGATTTAGGTTTACCTGTTAGAGAAGATGTTCCTATGATAGGATTAGTATCAAGATTAGTTTCTCAAAAAGGACTTGATTTAATTAAAAGAGTAATGGATGAAATTTTAAGTCTTGATGTACAATTTGTAGTTATAGGAACAGGAGATAAATCTTATGAAGATATGTTTAGATACTATACTTACAAGTATAAAAATAAAATGTTTGGATTTATAGGATTTGATAATAGATTAGCTAAAAGAGTTTATGCTGGAGCTGATTTATTCTTAATGCCTTCACAATTTGAACCTTGTGGAATTGGACAATTAATAGCATTAAGATATGGAACTTTACCAATAGTTAGAGAAACTGGAGGACTAAAAGACACTGTTACACCATATAATAAATATGATGGAACAGGTAATGGATTCTCATTTACAAATTATAATGCTCATGATATGCTTCATGTTATAGAAGGAGCAGTAGAGCTTTATAAAGATAAAAAAGTATGGAGAAAATTACAAGAAAATGCAATGTCTTCAGATATAAGTTGGAAAGAATCAGCTGAAGAATATAAAAAATTATATGAAAAATTGATATAATTTTGAACAATTTTAGTAAAAATTGGTATTTAAAAAATTTTTTATTGAAATTTTCTTGACAAATGTATATAATTTACATAGGCAGGAAAATTGAAATTAATAACTAAATAAAAGAAAGCCCCTGTCAAAGGATGGGGGTTTTTTTATGAAAAAATATTGTAAGCAACATTAAATTAACATAAATAGGAGGATAGGATGATACTTAACAAAACAAAAGAAGATATCAAAAGAGATTATCTTAAAAGACTTACTTTTACCTTTGCAGAAGATATAGAAACAGCTTCGTTAAGACATAAGTATTATGCGTTAGGTAAACTAATTAAAGACTATTTAACAGAAAAATGGGCTGAAACAAACAAAGTTTATAGAGAAAATAAAGTTAAACAAACTTACTATTTCTCAATGGAGTTTTTAATAGGAAGATTATTAGAAACTAACTTAATTAATTTAGGAATAAGAGATGTTTGTGAAGAAGCATTAAAAGAACTTGGAATTGATTTTAATGAAATAGTTTCCTTTGAAGAAGATGCTGGATTAGGAAATGGAGGATTAGGAAGATTAGCAGCTTGTTTTATAGATTCAATGGCTTCTCTATCTTTACCAGCTCATGGAAATGGAATTCGTTTTAAACATGGATTATTTAAGCAAAAAATTGAAAATGGTTATCAAGTTGAACAACTAGATGAATGGTTAAAGAAAGATTTTGTTTGGGAAATTAAAAGAGCAGATAAAGGTGTAGATGTATATTTTGGTGGAAATGTATACTTAAAAGAAGAAGATGGAAGAATGGTTCCTGTTTATGAAAATCCAGAAATTATTCGTGCTACTCCTTATGATGTGCCAGTTCCAGGATATCAAACAGCAAATGTAAATACTTTAAGATTATGGAACGCTGAATTACCAGATAAACCAATAAATCTATCAACTTTACAAAGAGGAGAATATTTGAGATATTTAGAGCAAAGATATTCAGCTGAAGAAATATCTCAAGTATTGTATCCAGATGATAGAAGTGTAGAGGGAAAAAGATTAAGACTTAAACAAGAATATTTCTTTACAAGTGCTGGAATTCAAAGTATTCTAAGAACTTTCTTAAAATTAGGTGAACCAATAACAGAGTTACATAATTATGTAGCAATTCACATTAATGATACTCATCCAGCTGTAGCAGTAGCTGAACTTATGAGAATATTAATAGATGACCATAGATTAGATTGGGATACGGCTTGGAGAATTACAGTAAAAACTTTAGCCTATACAAATCATACAATAATGGCAGAAGCTTTAGAAAAATGGGATGTAAATGTATTTAAAAAATTACTTCCAAGAATTTATATGATAATAGAAGAAATCAATAGAAGATTCTGTAATGAAGTAGCTAATAGATTCTACAATGACTGGAGTAAAGTAAATGCTATGTCAATTATTCAAAATAATAATATAAAAATGGCAAATCTTGCTATAGTAGGTTCTCACTCTATAAACGGAGTTGCTTGGCTACATACAGAAATTTTAAAGAATAGAGAATTAAAAGATTTCTATGAAATGTATCCAGAAAGATTTAATAATAAAACAAATGGAATTACTCATAGAAGATGGCTTGTAAAAGCTAACCGTCCATTAACAGATTTATTTATTGAACTATATGGTGGTTCAGAAGCATGGATAAAAGATACAAGTTCTATGAAAAAATTATTAGAATATAAAGATGATAAAAAAATATTACAAAGACTTGCTGATATAAAGGCAAATAAAAAATTAGAACTTGCTAAATTTGTAGAAAAAGAATATGGAATTAAAATAAATCCAAAATCTATATTTGACGTTCAAGTAAAAAGATTACATGCTTATAAAAGACAACTTCTAAATTTATTCCATATTATGTATTTATATAATGAACTAAAAGAGAATCCTAATCTAGATATAGTTCCAAGAACATTCTTCTTTGGAGCGAAAGCAGCGCCTGGATATTCTTTAGCTAAACAAATTATAAAACTTATAAATACTGTTGCTAATAAAATTAATAATGACCCAGAAATTAAAGATAAGATAAAAGTTGTATTCTTAGAAAATTATGGAGTAAGTTTAGCAGAAAAAGTAATACCAGCTGGAGACGTTAGTGAACAAATTTCAACAGCATCTAAAGAGGCTTCAGGAACAGGAAATATGAAATTTATGATGAATGGAGCTATAACTATAGCTACACTTGATGGAGCTAATGTTGAAATAGACCAAGCAGTAGGAAGAGATAATATAGTTGTATTTGGATTAACTTCTCAAGAAGTAATGCATTATAATGCTCATGGTGGTTATAACATGAGAGATATATTTGACCATGACCCTAGATTACAAAAGATAGTTCATCAAATAGCTGATGGGTATTATGGAGTACCAGCATCAGAATTTTCAATGATAGCTGATGATTTATTTAATAAAAATGATGAATTCTTTGTATTTAAAGATTTTGATGCTTATGTAAAAGCTCAAGAAAAAATAGATAAATTATATAGAGACCAAGAAAAATGGCAAAAGATGAGTTTAATAAATATAGCTCATTCAGGAATTTTCTCTTCTGATAATACAATAAGAAAATATGCAGATGAAATTTGGAATATAAAACCTTGCATAGTTGAAAAAGAAGATTAAAAAAAGCCCCTTATCATTTGATAAGGGACTTTTTTTATAATTGAAAAATTTAAAAAATTAAAATAATTTTTTAAAGAAATTTTTTAAATTTTAACAAAATAGTAGTCATTTATTATTTTGCTTATTTTATGATGCAATAATTCTTTTGTAAAAAAATATACTAGCAACAAAAGTCATAATATCGGCAGCAGGAAATGAAAGCCAAATTCCTGTTTCACCGAAAATTCTAGGAAGAATAATAATAGCAATAGTAATAAATATAATACTTCTTAAAATTGATAGAATATTAGAAATTTTTTTATCACCTTTAGCTTGTAAATAAGATATATTTATAAAATTTGCAGCTAAAAACATAATACCTACAGAATATAATATAAGACCATTACTAGCTACTTCAATTAATTCTTTATCATCATTAAATAGTTTAACAATAGAACTTCCATATTTTATCATTATAAATAATAATAAACATGCAGTAACAAAAGAATACAAATGAGCAATTTTAAATATTTTTTTAACTCTATCATGAAGTTTTATTCCATAATTAAAACTTGCTATTGGTTGTAAAGCTTGACCAAATCCAGAGAATACCATTCTAAAAATATAACAAATATAGGCAACTATAGAAAAAGCAGCAACTCCTAATCCACCAAGATATTCCATGAAAGTTTTATTAAGTAAAGTATTTGTAACAGCAGCAGCAAATTCAATAGTAAATGATGGAAAACCTATATAAACTATATTAATTAAGAAAACTAATTTTATTTTTTCAAATTTGTATTTAATAGTTGTTTTAGAATGAATAAAATACCAAATTAAAATTAAAAATGAAAGAAATTGACCTATTCCAGTAGCTAGGGCACCACCAAATAATCCCCAACCCAATTTTATAATAAATACCCAGTCTAAAACAATATTTGTGATAGCTCCGACTATCATAGAAATAAAAGCATAAAGAGGAGCTTTATCGTTTCTAACAACAGCATTAAGGCTATTTGATAACATTAAAAATATCATAGCTACAACACAAGTATAGAGATATTCTTTAACCATAGGTAATAATCTTTCGTTAGAACCCATAAGTAACATTAATTTATCATTAAAAATAAAAGTAATAGCCACTAAAATTAAATAGGAAATAATATTTAATGTTACTAAATGAGAAAAACAGGTATTTCTAAATTTAATATTTTTAGGATGCAAAGACATAAGAGTAGCTCCACCCATTCCAAAAAGAAAACTTAAAGCCACACCTAAGTTAATAATAGGATATGCTAAAGTAATGGCAGCTAAACCATCTGCTCCTACTCCTCTTCCTATAAATATTCCATCAACAATAGCATAGAGAGCAGATATAACCATTCCTGTAACAGAAGGGACAGAAAAATTAACAAATAATTTTGACACAGAATCTTCACTAAGATTAATTTTTGAAAACATAATTCTCCTTATAAAATAATAAATTATTAATGTCCGTAAAGAGAAGTATATCATGTTTTTCTTTAAATATCAATGGAAAAATGAAAAATTATCAAAGAAAAATATTGACAAAATTTAAATTTAAAATTACAATAATATACTAGAAAAAGATAAAAAAAGGAAGTGATTTATGAAAAAAATAATAATTTCATTGGGAATAATTTTATGTTTAATAGGATGTAGTAATACTAATACAAACAATGAAAAACAACGAGAAATATCTAAGAATAAAACTGTAGCTGAAAAAACTGGTTTTATATTAAATGTTCTTATAGCTTCTGGATTATATAATACTTATGGAATAGATTATGGAGAGGGGATAGTAAAAACAAAATCAACTACAGATACAAAACTTAATTCTAATACTCAAATAAATAAGAATGGAGATATTATAACTCATACTGAAACAACTTCTATTACCAAATCTAAAAGTAAAGGATTAGAAGTGGGGTTATAAAAAATATTTTTAGAAAAATCTATTAAAAATAAGTCTAAAATATATAAAATATTATTTCTTAAGGAGGCAGGATATGAAAAAGATAATATTTGGATTATTTTTAATAACTATAATATCTTTTGGAGCAAATAATGAATTTACTGATACAGTTTCTAGTATAGTTTCAACAGCAGTAGAAGGAAGTAAAGAAGTTGCAACAGGAATTAAACAAGGAATAGATCAAGGAATTGAAAAGGGTAAAAAAATGATTGTCACAATAGATAATCCAAAAACTTTTAAAGAATATGTGGATATAGAAATAACAGCTATAAAAAATACTAAAAATTCTACTGTAGTAACAATTAATTATAAAAATAAAAGTAATAAAATTTTGCGAGTAATAAATTTAGATAAATCAGAAAACCTTTTTGCTATTGATAAAAATAGGAATAAAGTATTTTCAAGTAAGAGAATTAGTGATGTAAATTTATTAAAAAATAGTGAAATAGAAGTAGATTATACATTTGATAGCACTAATTTGAAAAAAATTAATATATATAATAAACAATTAAATATAAGATTATAAAATATAAAGAGCTGTTACATTTTATTATAATTAATAATTTAATAAATGTAACAGCTTAAATTTTATTAGATCTTTTACTGTTAATAGTAATTAATTATAGAAGCCATAGTTCCAAAATATAATATTAAAGAAAGTAATAAAGAAGATAGTAAGGTTATTTGAAAAATAATTCCTAAATTTCTTGCTGTTTTGTTAACTCCGCCTAAATCTCTAGCCATTTCAATTCTTAAATTAGGATTACTCTCAACTTCTTGGATTTGCTTTACAACTCTTTTATATCTTTTAAAAACCAACATTGGAGCTATTCCAGCTAAAATTATTGAAAGAATAACTCCGGTGAATCCATAATAGATATTTGTGAAAAATTGAAGAATCCAAAAAATAATTCCTGCTATATAACATTTTCTATAAAGTAGATAAATAGGAGTGGAGAAAAAAGCATACCAAGACCAATTCCAAGCTATTTTTTCTATGCCATTAACATCATATTTATCAAAAGCTTTCTCATACCATTGAAATTTTTCAGGTGTTCCTATATAAGCTTCTAATATATCTAAATTTCTATATAATTTTTCATCCATAAATCTCTCCTTCAAATGTAAAATTTTTCCTTAAAATGATTATATATTAAATTTGACTATAAAAAAATAAAATTTTTCTAAAAATAAAAAAAATTATGAAAAGCCTTGACAAATAATATTAAATGTGATATTTTTAATATTAGAGAATTAGCAACCTATATAAACGAGTGCTAATATTATTAGGAGGCATAAAATGAGAAAACAAACAGAAAATTTTCAAGCAGAGACAAAAGAATTACTAAATCTTATGATACATTCTATATATACAAATAAAGAAATCTTTTTAAGAGAATTAATATCAAATGCTAGTGATGCTATAGATAAATTAAAATTTAAATCTTTAACAGATACAGAACTTTTAAAAGATTCTAAAGATTTTAAAATAGAGATAAAGGTTGATAAA
This sequence comes from Fusobacterium perfoetens ATCC 29250, assembly GCF_000622245.1. Classification (NCBI taxonomy): domain Bacteria; kingdom Fusobacteriati; phylum Fusobacteriota; class Fusobacteriia; order Fusobacteriales; family Fusobacteriaceae; genus Fusobacterium; species Fusobacterium perfoetens. The sequence goes on from NZ_KK211416.1 coordinate 200,634, forward strand.
GATAAAAATCAATTAATAATAGAAGACACAGGAATAGGAATGACTTTTAATGAAGTTAATGAAAATATAGGAACAATAGCAAAATCTGGCTCAAAAGCATTTATAGAAAAATTTAAAGAAGCAAAAGAAAATGAACAATTAGATATAATTGGACAATTTGGAGTTGGATTTTATTCAGCTTTTATGGTATCTAGTGATATAACTTTATATACAAAATCTCCTTATAGTGATGTAACTATTAAGTGGTCTTCTAAAGGAGATGGAACTTATGAAATAGAAGAAATAGAAAACTTAGAAGATTTAAAAAGAGGAACTAGAATTGTTTTAACTATTAATGAAGAATCAAAAGAATTTTTAGAAGATTATAAAATAAGAACAGTAGTTAGAAAACATTCAAATTCTATAAAATATCCAATTTATTTTGGTGAAGAGAAGTTAAATGATGAAACACCTCTATGGAAAAAAGATAAAAAAGATATTACAGAAGAACAATATAATGAATTCTATAAAAATACTTTCTATGACCATGAAGACCCTTTATTACATTTTCATTTAAAAGTTCAAGGGTCATTAGAATACACAGCACTTATTTATATTCCAAAAAGAACACCTATGGATTTCTATACAAGAGATTATAAAAGAGGATTACAATTATACACAAAAAATGTATTTATAATGGAAAATGCTGAAAGCTTAATTCCTGAATATTTTAGTTTTATGAAAGGAATAGTTGATACAGATAACCTTTCTTTAAATATTTCAAGAGAGATATTACAACAAGATAATGAACTTATAAAAATTTCTAAAAATATAGAGAAAAAAATAGAAACTGAATTGAAAAAATTGATAAAAGATGATAGAGAAAAATATATAACTTTATGGGAAACATTTGGTCGTACAATAAAATTTGGTGTACAAGATATGTTTGGAATAAATAAAGAAAAATTACAAGATTTACTAATTTTTAAATCATCTTTTGAAGATAAATATACTACATTGAAAGAATATGTTGAAAGAATGAAAGAAGAACAAAAAGAAATCTATTATGTAACAGGAGAAAATGAAGAATTCTTAAAAGTTTTACCAAAAGTAAAAGTGTTTAAGGATAAAGGATTTGAAGTATTATATCTAACAGATAGAATAGATGAATTTACTTTAAAAACTCTTATGAAATATAATGAAAAAATATTTAAATCTATAAATGATTCAGATTTATCTAATTTAGAAGATGAAAAAGAAAAAGAAACAAGAGAAAATTTAGAAAAAGAAAATAAAACTTTATTAGAAAAAATTAAAAACTTATTAGGAGAAAAAATAGAAGAGGTAAGACTTAATAATAATTTAGGAAGTGGAGCTGTTGGTCTTGCGTCTAAAGGAGAGATTTCTCTTGAAATGGAAAAAACATTATCAGAAATTCCTGGAAATGAAAATATTAAAGCTCAAAAAATATTAGAATTTAATCCAACACATCCTTTATTTGAAAAAATTAAAAATATTAGTGATGAAGATGAATTAAAAGATTTATTGTATGTATTATATAATCAATCACTATTAATAGAGGGATTACAAATAGAAAATCCAGTAGAATTTGCTGAAAAATTAAATAAAATAATATCTAAATAAAATTTTTTGGAGCTGTTGTATAGTTTATAACAGTTCCTTTTTTATTTTAAAAAAATATATTTATCTAAAAGTTTCATAATTTTTAGTTATAAAATATTTTTTGTTGTGTTATTTTTGAAAAAATTACCACTATATATAGTTATTAAAAAAAATATATAAAAATATTTAAAATTGCTTAACATTAAAGAGAAAAGTCGTCAAATATATTTTTTGATTAGATTTCTATATAAAAAAAGAATGATTATTAAATCCATTGAAAATAAAGGAATAATTGTTAAAAAATCACAATATCTAGTGAAAAAACATTGATAAAAAACACAATATATGCTATTATATTAGAGCGGAAAAATAAAAAATCTTATTATATAAATTGAATAGAAATATGATATGGGGGTTAATATGAAAGTTATTAAACGTAATGGCGATGTAGTAGCATTTAATAAAGATAAAATATTTATAGTTTTACAAAAAGTTCACAAAGAGATGCCTTTCAAAAATGAAGCTGTTCTTGTAGAAATGTTAGACCATATATTAAATAAAATAAAATTAATGAAGAAAGAAAAAATAGATATTGAAGAAATACAAGATATTGTATTTAAAACTTTATGTGATTTTGGATATTTTTGTCAAGCTCAAAAATTTGAAAGATATAGAACAAAAAGAAGTGAAGCTAGGTTAAAAGAAACTGATAGTTTATTCCAAAGAATAGAAGGAATATTAGAAAATGGAGATAGAGAAAATTCAAATAAAAATTCTACATTGCCATCAGTTGCTAGAGACCTAATATCAGGAGAATATTTTAGATTTAATGTAGAAAAATCTATTGGTAAAGAGTTATATGAAGCTCACAGAAAAAAAACTATTCATTGGCATGATTCAGATGTAGAAAAGGAATTAACAAACTGTTGTTTAATTAATGTTGAGGATATGTTAGACCATGGAACTAGAATAACAAATACTGATGTAGAAACTCCTAAATCAGTTGGAACTGCTATGAATATCGCAATGCAAATAATGGCTAGTGTTAGTTCGCAACAATATGGAGGAAATTCTATACCTAACTTTAATGAAGTTTTTGCAAAATATGCAAAGAAAAATTTTGTTAAAAACTTTAATGATTATTTTGAGTTTTTATATGAAAAAGAGTATGATGATACATTAGAACTAGATTCAGCTAATGAAGAATTGAAAACAAAATATCCTAAAGTATTTGAAAAAGTTATCAAAAAGACAGCAAAAGAAATTTATGATGCTTGTCAATTATTTGAGTATCAAACAAATAGTATTTTAGGGTCAGCTTCTCAAACTCCATTTTCTACAATAACTTTTAATATTCCTACTTCTTGGGAATCTGAGCAAATAATACTAGCTTACTTAAAAGTTAGACAAACAGGATTAGGAGCTCTAAAAATACCAGCAATTTTCCCTAAACTATCTTATATAGTTGTAGATGGATACAATTTAAAAGAGGGAGACCCATATTATTATATAACTAAAGAAGTTTCTAAATGTATAGCACATACATATTATCCAGATTTATTATTCTATTCTAAAGAAGACTATGATGCAGGAAAATATTATGCAAGAATGGGTTGTCGTTCAAGAGTAAACCATGAATTTCAAGAAAATGGAAAATATCAACAATATGGAAGATTTAATTTTGGTGTTATAACATTAAATTTACCTCAAATAGCTTTAGAATCTTTAAGACATAAGGGAACAGATGTAGTAGAAACATTTATGAAACTATTAGAAGAAAAGAAATCACTTATGAAATTAGGTATTTTAAAAAGATATGAAAATGTTAGAAAATTAAAGGCTAAACAAGCACCTATTTTATTTCAATATGGAGCTATTGCTAGATTAGAACCAAATGAAACAGTAGAAAAATTATTAAAATCAGATAGAGCATCTGTATCATATGGTTTCTTAGGAATAGATGATTGTGTAAGAATACTTACAGATGATAAGCAAAATATATCAAAACCAGCTGGAAGAGAGTTAGGGCTTAGAATAATGAAAGAAATAAGAAAACAAGCTGATGAAATAAAAGAAGAAACAGGATTACCTGTATCAGTTTATGGAACACCAGCAGAGGCTAGTATAGCAACATTCTTTAATATAGATAAGAAAAATTATAGTGATGTAATGCCTGAATGGTTACTAAAAAGAGAATATTATACAAATTCTTTCCATTTTTCATCAGAATTACCAATAGATGCATTTGACAAAATAGATGTAGAAGCTCCATTTATTAAATATTGTAATGGTGGAAATATTATGTATGTTGAAAATGGAGGAAAAACTTATAATTCTGATGCAATATTAGAACTTATGAGATATGCTCATGATAAAGGAATAGAATACTTTGCAGTAAATACAGTATCAGATGTATGTTTTGAATGTGGATATACAGGAGAAATATCTTATGATGAACATACAACAAAATATAAATGTCCACAATGTGGTAATGAAGAGGGAATGAAAATGAAAATTCAAAGAAGATGTTGTGGATATATTTCAAATTATAATATAACTCATGCTTTAGAAGGAAGAATGAAAGAAATAAAAAATAGAGCTATTCATGTAAAATAATAAAAAAAATATATATCAGATATATATAATTTATATTATACAAATTAATAAATTTTAGATATACTTTTATTTAAAAGAATTTAAGATAGAGGAGCAAATGATAAGAGTAAAATTATTTTAGTCTGACAAACGGAGAATAATTTGAAAGGAGATTTTGCCGAAATAGAAGTGAAGGTCAAAACATTTTTATTGGTAAATTAGATAATATCTATTTTACTGTCATTGAGTTTTCAATGGAGGGCTATCAAGTAAGTTATCTAAAATATAATTATTATTTTTATATAGGTTACTAAAGACAGTCTAAAATTGAGGAGACTGTCTTTTTTTATAAAAATTTTGGAGGAAGTTTTATGAGATATTTTGGAACAATGAAAAATAATAATGGAATTCTTGAAATAGGAGGAGTATCAGTAGAAAAACTTGCAAAAGAATATAAGACTCCGTTATATATTATGGACCAAGAATTAATAGAAAGTAATATAAAAAAATATATAGAAAATTTTAAGTCAAATAAATTTGAAACTGAAGTAGTTTATGCTTCAAAAGCATTTTTATCTAAAGCTATGTGCCAAATAATTGATAAATATGGATTAAGTATAGATGCAGTTTCTGGAGGAGAATTGTATTCTATAAAAGTTTCAAAATTTCCTATGAATAGAGTACATATGCATGGAAATAATAAAAGTATAGAAGAACTTGAAATGTGTCTTGATTGGAATATAGGAATAGTAATATTGGATAATATAAGTGAAATAGATAAACTTGGAACACTTGCAGAAGAAAAGAATAAAAAAATAAAGGTTATGTTAAGAATAAATATAGGAATTGATGCTCATACTCATGAATATATAAGAACATCAAAACATAGTTCTAAGTTTGGAGAATCTATATTTGATGAAAATATTTACAGTATAATAGAAAAAATTATTTCTTATAAAAATTTAGAATTTTTAGGATTTCATTGTCATATAGGTTCACAAATCTTTGACACTAAAGCATTTCATGAAGGAATAGAAACAATGATAATGTTTACTAAGAAAATTTCAGAAAGATTTAATATAGAAATTCCTGAAATGAATTTAGGTGGGGGATTTGGAGTTTATTATGTAGATGGAGATGTAGAAGTAGATATTGAAAAATTTATGAAATCTATGATAGAACATATTGAAAAAACTTTAGAAAAAGAAAAGATGACTTTAAAAAAAGTTTCAATTGAACCTGGAAGAAGCATTGTAGGTAATGCAGGTGGAACTTTATATACAGTTGGTGGAATAAAAAATACATATGGAGGAGTTAAATATGTATTCATTGACGGAGGAATGACTGATAATATAAGGCCAGCTTTATATCAAGCAAAATATGAGGCTGTAATAGCTAATAGACTTAATGAAAAAGCTGATGATATAGTTACTATTGCTGGAAAATGTTGTGAGTCTGGAGACTTAATAGGAAAAGATATGAAACTTGCTAAAGCTCAAGAGGGAGATTATATATTTGTATCTACAACAGGAGCTTATGGATATTCAATGTCTAGTAATTACAATAAAGCTACAAGACCAGCAGTTGTATTTGTTAAAGATGGAAAATCTTATCTTTCAATAAAAAGAGAATCTTTTGAAGATTTAGTAGCTAATGATGTATTTATAGAATTATAATATCTAAAAAACAATATGCGGAAATTATTAAAATATGATATAATTATTTTATAACACAACTTAGATATACAAACAAATAAAGAAGGGAGGAAAGTTACAATATAAAAAATGTAACTTAAATTAGGATATGAGAACAGTAATAAATCACGGATTAGTTATAGACCCAAAAAATAGTTTATATGAGCCATTAAATATTGCAATAGAAAATGGAAAAATTGTAGAAATATCTCATCAGATATTAACTGGAGATCATGAAATAGATGCAGTAGGTATGTGTGTTTGTCCTGGATTTATAGATATTGATATGCATGAAGTTTTAACTGATGGAACAACACCAGATAGAGAAATATTTAAAAGAATGTTATCTATGGGAGTTACTACAGGAATAGGGGGAAATTCTGGAATAGGAGTTTCTAATCCAAAGGAATTTTTAGATGGAGTAGATGAAGGACATCCTATTAACTTTGGAATGTTATTACCACATGGAATATTAAGAGAAAAAATAGGTGTTGATAGATATGTAAGTCTTGAAAATGACCAAGTAGAAAAAATGTATGAAATAGGGAAGAAAATTATGAGAGAATCAGGGCTATTAGGAATTAGTTTTGGTCTTAGATATGTTCCTGGAATAGATTTTAATGAGATGACAACTCTTGGGAAGCTTGGACAACATAAAATCATTGCAGCACATTTAAGAGAAGATGCTAAAAATATATTTAATGCAATAGATGAATTTTTAGATTTAGGAAATTATGTAAAAGCTAATTATTTAGTATCACATATTGGAAGTATGGCTGGTTTTGGTCAAATGGATAAAGCTTTAGAAATGTTAGATAAAAAAAGAGAAGAAGGAATAAATGTATATTGTGATTGTTATCCTTATACAGCTTTTAGTGCTAAAATAGGTTCTATCACATTTGATGAAGGATTTTTAGAAAGATATAATATTACTTATGATAAATTAGAGGTTATGGAAGGAAAATATAGAGGAAAAAGATGTACCGAAGAATTCTTTAATACTTTAAGAGAAGAAGCACCAGATACAATGATAATAGCTTATACAATTAATGAAAAAGATATGGAAAAGGCTCTATCATATCCTTATACAGTTATAGGTAGTGATGGAATACTTAATGCAAAAAATATAGGTCATCCTAGGGCAACAGGAACTTTCCCTAGAGTTTTAGGAAAATATTCAAGAGATGCTAAAGTTCTTGATTTATATGAAGCAGTAGAGAAAATGACATCAAAACCTGCAGAAATTTTAGGAATCAATAAAGGAAATTTATCTATAGGTTCTGATGCAGATATTACAATTTTCTCTTTAGAAGATATTCGTGATTATGCAACTTTTGAAAATACAGAATTATTATCAGATGGAATAGTATATGTATTAATTAATGGAGAAGTTGCTTTAGAAAATGGAAAAATAATGAATTCTAATTTAGGAAAATCTATAAGAAAGTTCTAGTGAGGAAAAATGAAAATAATATCAATAGTAGAAAATGACCCAATAAATAGTATGACAGGTTTCACTTTAACATTTTATTTTGCAGGGTGTGACCATTATTGTAAAGGGTGTTTTTCGCAAAATACTTGGGATTATGAAAGTGGTCAAGAATATGAGATAGAAGACATAAAAGAACTTATTCTTAATTCTCGTTGGAAAAATGTAACTTTTTTAGGTGGGGATCCATTTTATTTTAAAAATAGAGAAGAAGTCATAGAGCTTATCTATTTCATTAAAAAAAATACGAGTAAAAATATTTATTTATGGACAGGATATACTATAGAAGAAATTCAAGAATGGATTGACCCAAGTATCATTGATTATCTTATAGAAGGAAGATTTGAAATTGATAGAAAAGATTTAAGGCTAAAACTTCGTGGAAGCTCTAACCAGAGAGTATTTCATAAGGGAATTGAGATGAAAGATATAGATAAAATAAATTAAAAAAAGGCTCGAGAAAATTTTCTCGAGCTTTTATTAATAGTTAATAAATTTTTATAAAAAGTTTTATATGGATTTTTAAATTTAATTGAATATTTTTACAGAATCTTAATAATTTATTTTTTAACATAATTTATCAATAAAAAAATCTTTTACGAAAAAATATTCATAAAAGATTTTTTTGGGATAGATAGAATTTGTTTTTATTTATTTTCTTTGCAACAATCAAAATGAAGTTTATGTCCCATTTTTTCAAACTTAGTTCTTAAGTATTTTTCATTAACATTATTAGGAGCAATCTCTATTTCGGCTCTTTTTTCAACTTTAACTCCATAACTTTCAAGTCCAGAAATTTTAGCAGGATTATTTGTCATAAGAGTTACAGATTTTACGCCTAGAGCTTTTAACATTTGAGCTGCTACTGCATAATCTCTTTCATCTTCACCAAATCCAAGAGCAAGGTTAGCTTCAACAGTATCATAACCATTGTCTTGTAATTTATAAGCTTTTATTTTATTAATAAGCCCAATCCCTCTTCCCTCTTGTCTAAGATATAAAATAATTCCTTCACCTTTAGCATCAATCTCTTTCATAGCTCTTTTTAATTGAGAACCACAATCACATCTATAAGAACCTAAAATATCTCCTGTGAAACATTCAGAGTGGATTCTTACTAATACATTTTCTTTTCCAGAAACCTCACCTTTAACTAATGCAATATGTTCTTTACCATCTAGTTGATTATCAAATCCAACTAATTCGAAAGTTCCAGAATCAGTAGGAAGTTTTGCTGAACACTCTACTTTTACTAATTCATCATGAACTTTTCTATAATGAATTAAATCTTCGATAGAAATTATTTTTAAATTATGGACTTTAGCAAATTCTAATAAATCATCTAATCTAGACATCATTCCATCTTCTTTCATAATTTCACAACAAAGTCCAACTTCTTTTAGTCCAGCAAGTCTCATTAAATCAACAGTAGCTTCTGTATGTCCATCTCTTTCAAGTACCCCTTTTGGAAGAGCTCTTAATGGAAACATATGTCCAGGTCTTCTAAAATCACTTGGTTTTGAATTTTCATCAACAACTTTCATAGCTGTAACAGAACGTTCATAAGCAGAAATTCCTGTTGTAGTATCTATATGGTCTATAGATACAGTAAAAGCTGTACAGTGATTATCAGTATTATTAGTTACCATTTGAGGTAAATCTAATTTTTTTACATAATAATCAGACATAGGCATACAAATAAGCCCTTTTGCATGAGTAGCCATAAAGTTTACATTTTCCAATGTAGCGAACTCAGCAGCACAAATAACATCTCCCTCATTTTCTCTATTTTCATCATCAACAACAATAATTGATTTTCCTGCTCTTAAATCTTGAAGAGCTTCTTCTATTGTATTAAACATTTGTTCCTCCTTAAAATTTTAGAAAAATCCATGTTTAGCTAAAAAATTCAAGTCTAATTTTGATTTTTCTTCTTTTTCTTCTTTAAAATTTAGAAGTCTTTCAATATGTTTTCCTATTAAATCAGTTTCGATATTTACATAATCTCCAACTTTCTTTTTTCCTAAAGTAATCATCTCTTGAGTATGTGGAATTAAAGAAACTGATAAAGTATTATCTTTATGCCCAACGATAGAAAGACTAGCACCATCTATACTTACTCTTCCTTTTTCTACAACATATTTCATAAATCTATTTTCTATTTCAAAAGTATAAATTTTTGCAATACCATCTTGTTCTATAGATGAGATTCTTCCCTCACAGTCTACATCTCCTGTAACCAAATGTCCTCCAAGTGGAGTAGAAAGAGTTATAGATTTTTCAAGATTTACCATATTTCCTGGTTTTAATCTTTTTAGATTAGTTCTTTTTATAGTTTCGTGCATACAATCAGCTATAAAATAATCTTTTCCTATTTCAATAGCAGTAAGACAAGTACCATTAGTAGCAATACTATCTCCTAATTTTGCTCCTTCTAATACTTTATTACATTTAATTTTTAATTGAACAGATTTATCTCCATTTGTTATAGATAAAACTTGTCCCATTTCTTCAATTAATCCAGTAAAAATATTAATCACCTACCTTAAGGCTATTATTTATATTTTTATGAAATTCAATAGATACATTATCATCTATAATATTATATTTTACATTTTCTAAATGAAAACAATCCTTTATTTCTCTAAAACTAAATCCATCTATAAAAGAAAGTCCACCACCTAAAATTTTAGGTGCAATAAATATCTCTCCACCATCTATTCTATCTTCTTTAAAAGCTCTAGAAATTAGATGAGAACCACCTTCTAATAAAACAGAATCTATTTTCATTTCTCCAAGTTTATCTAATACTTCATCTACAGAAAAATCATACCCATCTAATAAAATAAATTTTATTCCTCTATCTAAAAGTCTTTGATAACTTAAAACATTTTTATTATTACTTTTTGTATTTTCAATAGAGGTAACTATTATACTTTTTGAATCTTCATATTCTATAAAATGACAATCGTCTAAAGGTGTTCTTAAATGTGGGTCAATAACTATTCTATATGGATTTCTTCCATTTTCAATTCTAGAATTTAATCTAGGATTATCTTTTATAAGAGTATTAACTCCAACCATTATACCTGTATATTCATTTCTTAAATATTGTACTTTTTCTCTTGACTTTTCATTTGTAATCCATTTTGAATCTCCAAAAGATGTAGCAATTTTTCCATCTAAAGTTATGGCACATTTTAAGAAAAGATAAGGTTTACCTGTTTGAATATATTTGAAAAAAACTTTATTTATTTCTAATGCTTTTTCTTGTAAGACACCTACAACAACTTCTATTCCAGCTTCTTCAAGAATTTTTTTTCCTCTACCTGCTACTAGAGGGTTTGGGTCAAGAACAGCAATTACACATCTTTTTATTTTCATTTTTTTTATCTTATCAACACAAGGTGGAGTTTTACCATGATGAGAACAAGGCTCTAAAGTTACATATAAAGTAGCTCCATTAGCCTTTTCTCCAGCCTCATCTAAGGCATAAACTTCAGCGTGAGGACCACCATAATATTTATGATACCCCTTACCTACTATTTCTCCATCTTTTACAACTACTGCTCCTACTAATGGATTTGGATTAACTTGACCTTTTCCTTTTACAGCAAGTTCAAGAGCTAATTCCATATATTTAGTATCCATTATTACATCCCCTTTAATAAGTTACACATTTCTATAGCACCATTTGCTACATCAAATCCTTTATTTCCAGCCTTAGTTCCAGCTCTTTCAATAGCTTCTTCAATACTGTTAGTAGTAAGAATTCCAAACATAACAGGGATATTTGTTTTTAAAGATATAGTAGCACATCCTTTAGAAACTTCAGCACACACATAATCAAAATGAGGAGTAGCTCCTTTTATTACAGCTCCTAAAGCAAGGACAGCATCATATTTTCCTGATTCAGCCATTTTTTGAACTACTACAGGAATTTCAAAAGCTCCTGGAACCCAAGCAAGAGTAATATCATCATCATTAACTCCATGTCTTCTTAAAGCATCATTAGCTCCACTAACTAATTTTGAAGTGATAAACTCATTAAATCTTCCAGCAACTATTCCTATTTTTAATCCTTTTCCATCAAAATTTCCTTCTAAAACTCTCATTATTTCCTCCTGTTTTTTTGAAACTTACAGGGAAAAAGAAAAACCCGAAATCAACTTTCGGGCATTTATAACAAAGTATACAAATAAATAAAGAATATAATAAATATAAAATTTATTTAATGATTTATAAATTATGTACTTTGTAATCTTCTTCCATCCAGACTATACTGTCGGTCTTGGAATTTCACCAAGTCAGTGATAACACTCGCGGACTTTACCGCCGATCGGGAATTTCACCCTGCCCTGAAGTTTTACAATTTTAATTTAGTTTTATATCTAACTAAATTATATAGCACTTTAATTCCTTTGTCAAGCTAAATAAATTTAATTTTTATTTTCTAAAAATTTTTCAATTTTATTCTTTAATAGCAAGGATTTTTTAGGGTCACCATTGGCAGAAATTCCAATTTTATAATTTTGATTTTCAATTACACTACAAAATCTCACAGTCATATTATCACTAGAAGAAACATTGTTTATTAAAATATTTTTATCTTTACAATAATTTGTAATTTGTTCATTTAACTCTTTATCATCAGTAGCAGCTATAACCATAAAAGCATCTTTTGTAATAAACTCTTCAAAATTTTCTTCTTTTATCTCTTTCATAATTAATTGAATATTTTTTTTATCAAATAAAAAAGATGTTATAGATTTATCTTTTATTTGTTTTGTGTAGATTAGAATATGAGCTCCTAAAGAAAGAAGTGTTGTGATTTTTCGAGCAGCCACTTTTCCAGCTCCTATTACTAAAATATTTTTTCCTGTTAAATCAATGAAAAATGGGAAAAAATTATTTTTAGCCATTATTATATCAGCTCCTTTTAAATAAATGATATTTTTTATTTTATCATACAAAATATTAATTGTAAATAAAAATAAAATAACACTTTTTATTAGTCCGATAAAAATTACTATATATTAATTTTTGATTGATATAAAAAAATAAAAAATTAATTTATAATTTTTTGTATATAAAAAGATTGTTATAAATTATTTTTTATTAATAATTTTACAACAATCTTTCCAAATATTTTTAAAAGAATTTTTCAATTTTAAACAAAAACATTTACCTCTTTACCATTTATTAATGTTATAACAAACCAATTAAGATTAGGATACATAGGAGCACTTCCATTATCTTGAACATTATCAACTAAATCACAATTTTTAAGTTCTTCTAATTGTTCTTCTGTAATTGGTTTAGCATTAAATTCTTCTAATTCTTCTAAAGTCATAATTTTCCTCCATAAATAAATATTTATATAGATATTTTATCACTTTAAATTTATATTACAAGTTAAATTTTAAAAGAAAGCTGTCTTGAAGAAAATTCTATAAGATTTTTAAAAGAAACTCCCAAAAGCCTTATATCAGTTTTTTCTTCTAAAGAACTGAATAAATCATTAACAATAATTTTTAATTGCTCTTTATCATTAGTTATTAAAGAAAGAGTTTTAGATTTGCTAATTACTCTCATATTACTATATTTCACTTTTATAGTAACAGTTTTTGTCAAAAAATTTTTTTCTTTTAATCTTTCATAAGATATTTCAAATACTTCATCTATTTTCATATTAAATTCTTCTTCTGTATTCAAGGGATAAGAATAGGTATTTTCAGTTCCAACAGAATGAGTCGGCCTATCAAATTCCACTTCACTATAATCTATCCCTCTACTAGAAAGATACAATAATTCTCCTCTTGATTTTCCATATTTTGTTGTTAGTTCTTTTAAAGATAGATGAAAAATATCTTTTACATAAAAATATCCATCTTTGTTTAAAATTTTTTCAAATTTTTCTCCTATTCCTTGTAATCTCCTAATTTTTTTATCTTTTATATACTCTATAAATTCTGATTGAGAATTAAAAATAAATTGTCCATTTGGTTTATTGATATCACTGGCTGTTTTAGCCGAAAGTTTATTATAACCAATTCCAATAGAACAAGTTAGTTTTGTATGTTTAAAAATTCTTTCTCTAAATAATTTTGCAAATTTTTCTTTGGAAGTATATTTATCTATAATTTCAGTTACATCTATATAGCCTTCATCAAGAGCTATGAATTCTATTTTATGTGTGAGTTTTAATACTAAATTATGAATTTTTTCAGATTCTTTTATATATTTTTCTTTATCAGGAGGAACTACTATTAGATGAGAACAAAGTTTTTTTGCTTCAAATAAACTCATTGCTGAATGAATACCAAATTTTCTAGCTTCATAACTAGCTGTTGTAACTACTCCCCCAGCAACAACTAAAGGTTTTCCACGATATTTTTTATTATCTCTAATTTCTATAGAAGCATAAAAACAATCCATATCATAGTGGAGAATAACCCTATCCAATTTAACCACCTTTCATAAAAATAAAATTATAGATAAAAATATATACATATATAGATATTATAATATACCTATATAAAAAAGTCAAAATTAAAAATTATTAAATAAAATTAAATATTTAAAAGATATTTTATTATCGAAAAACTTAATATAATTATTATAAATAAAACAAAAAATAATATTTAGTAAAAAATATGGTATAATATTAATAGAATGTTATATTTATTTTCTTTTATTATTACTTACTTAATAAAAATGAGGTGATGCTTATGAGAAATTATTTTTTAGAAATTAAAAGATAATTTTGTCATGAGCATTTTTTTTATTAAAATTTTTAAGAAAAGAGAGGGATATTTATGTTAAAGATAGTCGGAATAATACTTATAATTGTAGGAACTTTTAACCTTTTTCAATATAAAAAAGCTACAGAGAGAAATTTTTATGTAAATGGAACTCTTATTGATTATAGTTATTCTCCATCTGTAAATAGATATTTTCCTGTATTTAGATATACAGTGGATGGAGTAATTTATGAGGAAGAATATAGAGGAGTTTACAAAAGTGAAGAAAAAATAGAAAAATTAAAAAATATAAATATTGATGAAATGCCAAAAGCAACTAAAAAAATTATAAAAAAATTAAAAGATGTTAATTATATAGAATATGAAATTGGAAAAGAATATAAATTATTAGTGAATAAAAATAACCCTAAAGAATATTGGATAGCAGAAGATGGGACTAATAAAGGAAGAGAATATATTTGGATAGGGATAGGAATTATGTTTTTAATGGCATCTTTTATTTTAAAACTTATTAAATTAAAATTTTAGAAAGATAGAAAAAAGGTTAATATATTTTGATAAAGATATATCAATTATATACAATAGATAATTTAAGAATAATAATAGAAATACAAAAGACGGATTTATATGATACAGTAACAAAATATAATGAAAATATTAAAATGTTTCCAGGAAATATAATAGCTAACTTTTTTAATTTTAGTGAAGAAAAGTTTTTTAAAGCTGATGAAAAAGCAAGTAATAATATAAATATTGATTTTTATGGAGGTAAATAATGAAAGTAAAAATAGTTTTAAGTGTGATAACTATATTAGGAATAGCAGTTGGAACATATATTTATCAAAATAAATATTCTTTTTATAGATATTTACCTGCTGAAGATGAGTCTAAACTTCAAAGTATCAATTTTAAATGGTGTGATGAAGATGGTAAAGCATTTAGTGGAAGAATTAAAAATGGAAGTGATTCTTACTTAAATATCTACTCTTACAAAGATGGAGAATTGGATGGATTAAATGTAATATATTATAAAAATAAAATAAAAGAGATAGGTCATTGGAAAGAAGGAAAACAAAATGGACTTTTTCAAATGTATACAGAAGATGGAATCTTAGTTGATAATGCTAATTTTAAAAATGGAGAAAGAGATGGTCTTACAGAACAATATTATAGTGCTACAGGAAAATTAAGGATAGCAGCAAACTTTAAAAATGGAGTACTTGATGGAAAATATAAGGCTTATTATCCTAGTGGAGCTTTACAAGGAGAAGTATTTTATACAAATGGAGAGATGAATGGAGAAATTAAAGAGTATTATGAAAATGGAAATTTAAGGCTTGTTGGGAATTATAAAAAAAGTTTAGAAAATGGAGAGTGGAAATTTTATTTGGAAAAAGGTAATTTACAATCAATAGTAAATTATAAAGATGGAGAAATGAATGGATTAAAAGAAGATTATTATGATAATGGAAAAGTTTGGACAAGAAGTGAATTTAAAAATAATATTCAAGAAGGAATTTATGAAGTTTATTATAAAGATGGAACTCCTCAATTAAAAGCTAAAATAAAAGGAGGGAAAATTATAGAGGAACAAAGATTTAATAGAGATGGAACAATTTATGATGAAAATGATGATAAGGTATTTGTAAGTGAAACTGTTGTTGGTGCTTTTGAGGAAAGTAATATCACAGAGAATGAGGAAGAAATAACTATAAAGGAAGTTGATGATAAGGGAAATATAATATCAGAATCTCAAAATAATAAAAAAGAAACAGAAAAATTAGAAGAGGGAAATGATGAGATAGAACTTTTAGGGGAAACAATAGGAAATGCTTTTAATTCTATGGTTGAAACTTTAATAATTTCTAATCTTGTCTATATAGACCTTATGAGTTTTGAAAAAATAGAAATATCTGAAGAAAAATTAAAAATAAATGATAAGGATGAAATTCCTTATAAAAGAAATTATAAAAATGGAGTATATGGAGTTAATATTCCTATTGAAAATAATAATTATTTGTGGGTTCAGTTAAAAGAAAATAAAAGTGGGGAACATAAATTATTTTTTGAAGAATATAAAAAATTTAGAGAAAATAATGAAAAGGAAATTAGAAAGTATCTTGAAGAATTAGTTTATCCTATAATAGATGATTTTTATAAAGTGGAAGGAAAGGAGGCTAAATTTTTTGATATAACTATTTCTATAAAAAATTACTCTTAAAATAATTTTGGAGGGGATATTGATGAAAAAAATATTAATATTTGTAGGCTATTTATTACTAATTATTTCTTTGAATTTATATGGGAAAGATATGGAGGTAGAAAATAAAATGGAAAAAGATATTGATTTTGGATTAACTATTAATAACAAATATTTTCCTGTTCCAATTACTTTAGAGAAACTTATTAAAGATGGTTGGAAAATAAGTGATGAAACACCATATTTTTTAAATCCATTAGTTGGGGAAGATTATTATGAAGTAAGAAAAGATTGGTCATTATCAGAAGATAAAAAAAGCATTATTAAAGGAGGAAAAATTATTAGACTTCTAGAAAAAGATGGAATATTTTTAGAAGTAACTATAACAAATCAGAATATTTCTGAAAATGATGAGCAATATCAAAAAATTGAAGAAGGGGTAGTTAATTCTATTTTAGTTTTTTACAATAAAATGATTAATAGTATAAAATTGAATAATAGAGAATTAAGAGATTTAACACCAGATATTTTAATAAAAGATTATTCTTTAAATGATGGTTGGCAACATATTCCAACAAATTATAGAAATCACCCAGAATTTGGAATTTCAACAGAATATACTATAGATAATAATAAAAGAAGTGTTAGTATATATTTTGATTTAGAAAATAAACCATTTAAAGTAGAAATATTAAATGAAACACCTCTAAAAAATATAGAAAACTAAATAATTAAAAAATAAGAAAATATAGGTAGAAAATTTTCTACCTAATTTTTTATTTAATAATTTTATATATTAGAGGTGAAAAATAACATAGAATAAAACTTATTAAAAAGTCTATAATAACTTTTAATTTAAAATTCATTTTTTATTTATAAAAAAATTTAAAAAACATATTGACTAATAAAAAACAATATGATAAAATGCTCACATAATTTTAAACAACTAAATAAAAATTCCATTTGAAACACTAGACGCAGGACGGGAAACCTGATTTGCACATGCCGTATGGTGTTTTTTTATTTTTAATATTACTTTTTAAATAAAAATGGAGGAAAAATGAAACAAGTAACAGTAGAAAGTTTAAAAGAATTAGTAAGAGCTGGTAGAGGATTAATCCCAGCAACAATGGTAATTAAAAATGGAACTCTTGTAAATGTTATGTCAAGTGAGATTTATAAAGCTGATGTGGCTGTTTACAAAGATACAATAGTTGCCATAGGAAATGTAGAAGATTATATTGGAAAAGATACCGAAATAGTAGATGCTACAGGAAAATATATAACTCCTGGACTTATTGATGGACATATCCATAGTGAGTGTAGTAAATTAAGTATCACAAGTTATGCTAAAGCAGTAGTACCTTGTGGAACTACTAGTATGATATCTGGATTAGATGAATATATTTCTGTTGCAGGATTAGAAGGATTAAAAGAAATTTTTGACGAAATTGAAAAAAGTCCATTAAAAGTATTTTGGGGAGCTCCACATCAAACTCCATATACAATTCCTCAATCAACAATAGCATGTAATTTCACAAAAGAAACTCATGAAAAAGTTCAAAAATGGAGTCAATGTTTTGGTGTTTGGGAAACAGTTAGAGAATTTATTCAAGAGGAAGATGAAAATACTTTAGGAGCTATTGTAGAAGCAAATAAAAATCGTTTACCAGTATTTGGTTGTGCACCAATGGCTAGAGGAAAAGAATTAAACGGTTACTTGTGTGGTGGAGTTCGTTTAGACCATGAAAGTTATGACCATGAAGAAGTAGTAGAAAAAATGAGAAATGGAATGCATATGCTTATAAGAGAATCTTCTGTTACTCATTTCTTAAAAGAAAATATGAGAGCTGTAACAGAAGTTAACCCAGCTTTTGCTAGAAGAGTAAGTTTCTGTACTGATGACGTTACAGCAAGTGATGTATTAGAAAAAGGACATTTAGATAATGTTGTAAGACTTACAATAGAACAAGGAATCGACCCTATGACAGCTATTCAAATGGCTACTATAAATAGTGCTGAAGCTTATAGAATAGACCACTTAATAGGGTCTGTAACTCCTGGAAAAATTGCTGATATATTATTAGTAGATAATTTAGAAAACTTTAAAGTAGATACAGTTATTACTAATGGAAAAATCGTAGCTAAAAATAAAAAACTTACATATGAATTAAAAGCACCAAAAAGAAGTTCAGTATTAACAAGTAAATTAAAATGTGACAAGGTAACAGGAGAAGACTTTAAATTTAAAGTTGCTCAAAAAGATGGAAAAGTTAAAGTTTTATCTATGAATGTTATTGGACCTTTTGTAAGAAAAAGAAGAGATGCTATTCTTAATGTAGAAAATCATTTTGTTCAACCAGATGTTGAAAATGATGTTTTAATGGTATCAGTTATAGAGAGATTTGGAAGAAATGGAAATAAATCTTTAGGATTCTGTTCTGGATGGAAATTGAAAAAAGGAGCTATGGCTTCTTCAGCAGCTCCAGATGATAATAATATAGTTGTATTAGGAGCAAATCCAGAGGACATGGCTGTGGCTGTAAATCATTTAATTGAAAATGGTGGAGGACAAGTTGTAGTATGTGATGGAAAAGTTATAGAATTTTTACCATTACCTGTTGGTGGAATTTGTAGTGATGATGAACCAGAAGAAATAGCAAGAATTGAAAAACTTTTATCTAAAGCAGCTAATGAATTAGGATGTGATTTACCAGAACCTTTAATGTATATGTTCTTCTTACCAATTACAGCAATTCCTGATTATGCAATTACAGATGTTGGACCTGTAGATTGTATAGCTTTAAAAACATTTAACCCTATACTAGAAGAAAATTTATAATAATTTATAATATTTTTTAGGAGGATAAAATGACTAAAGAAATTTTAAAGAAACTTGTTGATGTTGCTGCTGGAAGAGTACCAGCCGATTTAGTTATAAAAAATTGTAAAGTTGTAGATGTATATTCTTCAAAAATTATTGAAGGAGATATAGCTGTTGTAGAGGGATTAATTGCTGGAATAGGAAGTTATCAAGGAAAAGAAACTATAGATGGGTGTGGAAAATATGCTACACCTGGTTTTATAGATAGTCATATTCATATAGAATCATCTTATGTTTCTCCAGAAGAAATTGGAAGACTTTTGGTGCCTCATGGGGGAACTTGTATAATAGCTGACCCACATGAAATAGTAAATGTTTGTGGAATAAATGGTTTAGATTATATGATGGAAGCTGCCAAAAATACAGTATTAGATATAAAATATATGATACCATCTTGTGTTCCATGTACTCCATTTGAAAATGCTGGAGCCATTATAAATGCTAAGGAAATGAAAGAGCCAATTTTAAGAGATAATGTTTTAGGACTTGGAGAACTTATGAATTTCCCAGGAGTAGTAGCAGCTGACAGTGATATTTTAGATAAAGTTATGGTGGCTAAAGAATCTAATAAATTAATAGATGGACATAGTCCAAGTCTTTTTGGAAATAATCTAAATGCTTATGCTTCTGTTGGAGTGAGAACAGACCATGAGTGTGCAACAGTTGAAGATTTAGAGGATAGAATTTCAAGAGGAATTTATGTTTTATTAAGACAAGGTTCAGCTTGTCATGATTTAAGAAATTTATTAAAAGGTGTTACTAAAGAAAATAGTAGAAGATGTTTACTATGTTCTGATGATAGACAACCAAAAACAATATTAGAATTAGGACATTTAGATAATCATTTACAAATTTGTGTAGAAGAGGGAATTGACCCAATAACAGCTATTCAAATGGCCACAATAAATGCTGCTGAATGTTTTAGATTAAATGATAGAGGAGCTATTGCTCCAGGTCTTCGTGCTGATATAGTATTATTAGAAGATTTAAAAGATTTCAAAGTTACAAATGTTTTTATAGAAGGAAAAGAAGTTGCAAGAGATGGAAAATATCTTTTAGAAACTAAAAAATATGATACTAGCTCTGTTAGAGGAAGTATGCATGTTAAAGATTTCTCTATTGAAAAATTAAAACTTAATTTAAAATCAAATAAAGTACATATAATTGATATTTTACCAGGAGGAGTTGTTACAAAGAAAAGTGTAGCTGAAATTACTCTTGATGAAAATAATGATTTTGTATTTGAAGAAGAAAAAGATATAGTAAAAGTTGCTGTGATAGAAAGACATAAAAATACAGGAAATGTAGCAGTAGGATTTTTAAGAGGATATGGAATTAAAAAAGGAGCTGTAGCTTTATCAGTAGCTCATGATTCTCATAATATAATTGTTGTAGGAACAAGTAATGAAGAGATGACTCTTGCTGTTGAAAAGTTAATAGAACAAGAGGGAGGAGTTATTTTAGTAAAAGGTAATGAAGTAATAGAGAGTATGCCTATGCCAATAGCTGGTCTTATGAGTGACCAAACTGGAGAATGGGTAGATAAAAAACTTACTTCACTTCATGAAAAAGCTTATAAAGAATTAGGAATTCATGGAAATGTTGAACCTGTAATGACTTTATGTTTTATGTCTTTAATAGTTATCCCAGAAATAAAAATAACTGATAGAGGACTTTTTGATGTTTTAAAATTTGATTTTATTAGTTTAGAGGCAGAATAAATTTAGATTTTCATAAGGAGAAATAATGATAGATAATTATAAAATACCATGGTTTAAAAAGGGAGATATAGGAGCTCTTACATATGTTGTAACAAACAACATTATAAATTATCTTATAGTAATTGCTACTTTATCAGGAGTTTTGGGATGGCCAAATGAAATAGTTTATGGAGAAGTTATCCCTGGAATGTCAATAGGATTAGCTTTAAGTTGTATCTATTATGTTTATATGGCTATGAAACTAGCTAAAAAAGAGGGAAGAAATGATGTAACAGCTCTTCCATCAGGAGTATCAACTCCAGCAATGTTTGTTATTTTATATGGAGTTATAATGCCACTTCATTATGCTTTAGGTGACCCTCAACTTACATGGTCAGCAGCTGTGGCAGCTTGTTTTATAGGTGGAGTAGTTGAATTTTCAGGTGGATTTATAGGTCCTTGGATGAAAAATAATATTCCTCGTGCGGCTCTTTTAGGAACAGTTGCTGGAATAGGGTTTATTTGGATGGCTACTCAAGGATTATTTGATATATTTAGTGACCCTGTTGTAGGATTCCCAATTTTTATAGTTGCTATGGTAGGATTATTTGGTGGATATTTATTTCCTAAAAAACTTCCACCTTTAGTAGTAGCTGTTGTTGGAGGGGTAATTTATGCTTTTTGTTTAGGAAGAACTCAAATTGACTTTACAGGAGTTGGTATTTATTTTCCTAATCCAGTAAATACTATTCAAAATTTAATAAATGGATTTACTGTGGTTGCTCCTTATTTAACAATTATAATTCCAATTGAAATTTATAATTTTGTTGAAACAATGGATAATGTTGAGGCAGCTAATGCAGCTGGAGACAATTATAGTGTAAGAGAAGCTCAATTCGCTGATGGAATTTGTACTATGGTTTCAGCTTTATTTGGAGGGGTTGTCCCTAATACAGTTTGGCTAGGTCATGCTGGACTTAAAAAAGCTGATGCTGGAATAGGATTCTCATTAGTATCAGGATTAATCTTTTTTGTAGCTGGAGTATTTGGATTATTTACTTTCTTTAGCGAGTTAGTTCCACCAGCTATATGTGGAATAACTTATTTATGGTGTGCTGTTATAATGGTTTCACAAGCATTTAGAGTATGTGAAGGAAAATATTTTGCAGCTATTACAGTATCAATGGTTCCACCAGTAGCAGACTTTTTATTTACCCAGATAACTGGTTCTATAGGACTTGCAAATATTTGGACTGAAGTTACAGCTTCTGGAGTAAATGGATATAATCCAGAAGTAACTACTATGATAATGAATGCTGGAGTTATGTGGAGAGGAATTCCAGAGGTAAAAGCTGGAGCAATTATTGTAGGAATTTTAGCTGGAGCTATGACAGCTTTTATAATAGAAAGAAAATTAAATAAAGCAGCAATGACAATGTTAGTGGCAGCTATATTATCTTTATTTGGATTTGTTCATAGTGCTTCTTTAGGATTTTATCCAACATCTCAATTTGTTTTAGGATATATAATATCAGCAGTATTATTATTTGTTTTACATATAGGAAGTAAAAGTTGGTTAGAATCTCAAGATAATTTTGATTATGTATAAACATTAGTAATAATTTTTGGGGAATGATGTAAATATTGAGGATTGATTTCTTAATTTAGAAATCAATCCTTTTATTTTATAAAAGAAAATTATTAATCCTTTTTTTTATAAGTATTAGAAAAATAAAAAATAATTTTAAATTTTTATGTAAAAAAAGTATAATATAAAAAATTTTATAAATAAAAAATGTGTTAAATTTTTAGAAAAAATATTTATGAAAAAATTATGATTTAAAAATTCAAAAATATATATTTTTTGTAAAAATAATACTTGATATTAAAAAGATAATGTATTACAATATAAGCAAGAGGTAGAAAATGGTAAAAATAAATTATGATTTAAAAATGATGGAACAATTAAAAAAAATAGAAATTCTTGAAAATAAACCAAAACTTTTACTTCATACTTGTTGTGCTCCTTGTAGCACAATGGTAATAGAAACTTTAAAAAATTATTTTGATATTTCAATATTTTTCTATAATCCTAATATAACTGAGAAAGATGAATATATTTTAAGACTTGAAGAGATGAAAAAATATGTTAGTGATATAGGAGAGGATATTAAAGTAATAGAAGGAAGATATAATGTTGTAGAAGATTTTTTTGCTAAAGTAAAAGGTTTTGAAAATTGTAAAGAGGGTGGAGAAAGATGTTATAAATGTTACTCTCTTAGAATGGAAGAAACAGCAAAGTTTGCATTTGAAAATAATTTTGATTATTTTACAACAGTATTATCAATCAGTCCTCTAAAAAAAGCAAATTGGATAAATGAAATTGGAGAAGATTTAGGAAAAAAATATTCTATAAACTTTTTGTATGGAGATTTTAAAAAGAAAGGAAGATATCAAGAAGGGATAAAAATCTCTCATAAATATAATTTATATAGGCAAGATTATTGTGGATGTATTTTTTCAAAAATTGAAGCTGAAAATTATAGAAAATCTAAACTAGAGGAAAAAAATAAAGAAAATGAATAATGATAGATTTTATAAACTTAATTCTTTTTTTAGAAAAAATTTTAAAGAAAAAATATATAAAGTTTCTTTAGATGGTGGCTTTACTTGCCCAAATAGAGATGGAAAAATTTCAAGAGAAGGATGTTTATTTTGTAGTGATTCTGGAAGTGGAGAATTTGCTGGAAGTAGATGTAAAAGTATAAGAGAACAAATAGATGAGCAATTAAACTTTATGAAAAATAAAATAAAAGATGAAAAAGTAATTGCTTATTTTCAAAATTTTACCAATACCTATGATAGTGTTGAAAATTTGAGAAAAAAATATTATGAAGCTTTAGAGCATCCGAAAGTGATAGGGATAGCAATAGCAACAAGACCTGATTGTCTTTCTTTGGAAATTATAGAACTTTTGAATGAAATTAATAAAAAAACATTTCTTTGGATAGAATTAGGACTTCAAACTGCCAATGATGAAATAGCTAAAATTATCAATAGGGGATATAAATTAGATTGTTATTTAGAGGCTACAAAAAATTTAAGAGAAAAAAATATAAAGTTTGTTACTCATATGATAGTTGGATTACCTAATGAAACAAAAGAAGATTTATATAAAACTATTGAAATTATAAATTTTGTTAAGTCTTGGGGAATAAAAATTCATTTATTATATATTTTGAAAAATAGTAAATTATTAAAATATTATGAAAAATCTCCTTTCAAAATTTATACTCAAAATGAATATACAGATATAGTGGTAGAATTATTGGAAAGGTTAGATTCAAATATAGTTGTACATAGACTTACAGGAGATGCTAAAAAAGAAGATTTATTTGAACCAAAATGGAGTTCAAATAAAAGAGGAATTCTTAATGAAATTGAAAAAAAATTAAAAATAAAAGATACATTCCAAAGCAAAGAAGTAGGAGGCAAAAATGAGTATAATATTTAGAATGAATTCTCTAAAAGATAAATTTACATCTAAAGAGAAAGATATTTATAAATTTATTATAGAAAATACAGATAAAATAATGTATATGAATACTTATGAAATAGCAGAAGAATGTAATACAAGTCAAGCATCTGTAGTAAGATTTGCAAAAAAATTAGGTTATTCTGGATTTCCAGAGTTAAAAGTAGATTTTAGTAAAGAACTTGGAAGAAGAGAAGCAAAAGAAAAAGTAACTTTTACTTATGAAAACTTTTCTGAAAATGGAGAAATTCATGA
This sequence comes from Fusobacterium perfoetens ATCC 29250, assembly GCF_000622245.1. NCBI lineage: Bacteria > Fusobacteriati > Fusobacteriota > Fusobacteriia > Fusobacteriales > Fusobacteriaceae > Fusobacterium > Fusobacterium perfoetens. Next base: position 225,352 of record NZ_KK211416.1, read on the forward strand.
TGTTATAAAAAATGTTATAAGAATTAATACAAATATAATAGAAGATACTTATTCAATGATAGATATAGCTACTATTCAAGAAACAGTTTTATCTTTAAAAAAAGCAAGAAAAATAATGATTATAGGTGCTGGATATTCAGGAGTTGTAGCAAAAGATTTACATTATAAACTTTTAGAATTAGGAATGAACTCAATATGTGAAAAAGATTATCATACACAGTTAACTATTATTCCTACTTTAGAAGAAAATGATGTATTATTTGTAATTTCTCAAAGTGGTAAAACTTTAGAAATTTATCATCTTGTGGAATTAGCAAAAAAAAGAAAAATAAAAATAATTTCAGTTACTCAAAAAAGTGATAATCCTATAAAAAAATTAGCAGATATTCAACTTAATACAGTTATAGAAAAAAATAATTTTAGGTCAACATCTTTATATTCTAGAATTTCTCAGCTTACAATAATAGATGTAATATATGTATCTCTAATTGCTGGTGATAAAAAATTAGCAGAAAGATATATTGGAGATGCCATAGAAATAGTTAGTAAATTTAAATTATAAATAAACAAATCTAGATAGGAGGATAATAATGAGATTAATAATCACAGAAAAAAATATTGGAGACTGGGCTGCTGTGCATGTAGCAAAAAGAATAATAGAGGCTAATCCTACACCAGAAAAACCTTTTGTTTTAGGTCTACCTACAGGAGGAACACCAGTTGGAATGTACAAAAGATTAGTTCAATTCTATAAAGATGGAATTTTATCTTTTGAAAATGTAGTAACATTTAATATGGACGAATATGTTGGACTAGATAAAGATAATCCTCAAAGTTATTGGAGATATATGCATGATAATTTATTTGACCATGTAAATATTAAACCTGAAAATGTAAATATGTTAAATGGAATGGTTAAAAACGAAGAAGAAGAAATCGAAGAGTGTAGAAGATATGAAGAAAAAATAGCTTCTTATGGAGGAATAGATTTATTTGTTGGAGGAATTGGACCAGATGGACATATTGCTTTCAATGAACCAGGTTCTTCTCTATCTTCAAGAACAAGAAGTAAAGAATTAACAAAAGATACTATAATAGCAAACTCTAGATTCTTTGGTGGAGATTTAACAAAAGTACCAAAAGTATCTTTAACTGTTGGAGTAGGAACTGTTATGGATGCTAAAGAAGTATTAATACTAGTAAATGGAGCTTCAAAAGCTAGAGCTTTACACTATGCAGTAGAAGAGGGAGTAAATCATATGTGGACAATATCAGCTCTTCAATTACATAGAAGTGGAATAATAGTTTCTGACGAAGATGCAACATTAGAATTAAAAGTTGGAACATATAGATACTTTAAAGATATAGAAGCTAACAATCTAGATACAGATAAATTAATAGAAGAATTTTATGCAAAATATAAAAAATAATAGAATTTCCTAAAAAACTTTTATGAAGAAGATATTGTAAAAATGTACAGTATCTTCTTTTTTATTATAAAAAATTATATAAAAATAAAATTAATATAAAAAATTAAAAAAATTTGCATAAAAAAATAATAAAACTAACACCTGATTTTTTTAAATTATGTGGTATAATTAAAATAAATGGAAAAATGAAATAAAATTGAAATAAGTAATAAAAAAAATAAAAGATAAAAATAATAAAATGTAAATTTAAAGTTGCCAAAAAGTATGTATATAGTTGGTTGCATTTTATAAAAAAAGAGGTTATAACTAGAATGAAGAAAGGAGGTATCTATGAACTTTGGAAATAAAATACAAATTCAACGAAAAAGAAAAGGAATAACTCAGGAAGAATTGGGAGAAAAATTAAATGTTTCTAGACAAACAATTACAAAATGGGAATCTAATAAATCTTTTCCTGAGATAGAAAAGATAATAAAACTTAGTTATTATTTTAATGTAACAATAGACTATTTATTAAAAGATGAGATAGAAAATTATGAAGAGAATTTTTGTGAAATAGTAGAAAAAATAGAAGATAGAAAAATAATACCTAAAACAATCAAAGTTTTTTTATTTTTATTAGTTATTAGCTTCATAGGAATAATGTATTTTTATGTCGATTCATTTATTCATCCAGTTACAATAACTGATTGGGATGGAACTTATTATAAAGGTTTTTATGGATATCTTCATATTCATAATATAGAATATATTTTATATAGTTTGATTATATTATTTATCATTAGTTTAGGATATATTATAATTTATTCTCTAAAAACACAACAAAAATAAAACATCTTGTCAAAAAAAAAAAAAAAAGTGGTACAATTTTAAACAAAAAGACAAATATTTTTTAACTTGAAAGAGAGGTGATGCTTATGAAAATTATTTTTTGTAAACAAAGGATAATTTTGTCATGAGCATTTTTTTATTAGATAAATCTGAGAAAGGAGAAAAATATGAATAATCCTATTAGTGATTTATATGTAAAATTTATGGAAACCATAGAACCCTATATAAAGAAATATCCCTATCTTTTTGGAATAATTATCGGAGGAATATTTTTCTTCGGAGCTATTTTTAAATGGAGCTGGATTTGTGACCCTACAGGCTCAAAAAGATTTATGAGAACTGTTTATGAAATCTTTGGAGAAGGTGGATTTAGATTTTTTACAGGACTATTTGGGGCAATAATAATTATTATTTGTATATTTGAATGGATAAAAAAATAATTTATAGAGAGGTAAATATATGGAAGTTAAAGTTGGGGATATTTATACTACTTATCATAAAAAATTAGGTTGTTATATAGCTTGTCAAATTACTGATATTTCTGAAAAAACTATTACTAAGCTAGAATTAAATTGGACAGGAACAGAACCTTTAAATAAAAATCAATTAAAAAATCTTCAACCATTGTACAAAGATTTTATGTATTGGGAAAAATCTCTTTGCTTGATTAATGTAGAAAAAGAAATACCAGAGGAATTACAATATGTAGGAAATATTTCTCCAATTATTACTAAAAAAAGTAATACATATGGAACTTGGAATAATAGTGATGATATTTATTATCAATTAAAATGGCAAAAAATACCAGAAGAAAAAAGAATAGCCTTTAAAAAAGCTATGGAAAGTGAAGATGAAATAGATATAGATGGATATTCTATAAAATTAGGTAGTCATAGAATAATGGATAAATATACTCCTTTTGATTCTACATTAGAATTATTAAAGTTACCATGTCTTTCTGAGATTATTTGTGAGAAATGGCATAATGATTTATTAGAATTTTTAAAAGAATCTCCTTTTATATATGAACTTACTTTAATTAATCATAATCAAAAAAAACTAGATTTTAGAGGAACAAGTATTAGTAAGTTAATGCTTGATATGAAAGGATTAGAAGAATTATGGTTAGGAGAAGAGGTAGAACAACTGTTATTTCAAAATGAAGAATTGGATAATTGTGTAATTCATGCTCCTAATAATGGAGAAGAGTTGATGATACAATTTATTGGCAATTATCAATCACATAAAGAATTATCAAATCTTAAAACTCTTCATGGAATTAATATAAAAAGTTTTGATATGATTGAACTTCCTGATATTCATTCTCATCTAAAAGAACTAAGATTGTGGGGAAAGCCAGGAAATATTAAAAATTTTTCTTCTTTAAAAGAATTTAAGGAATTAGAAATATTTTCTACATATGATTTATTTGGATTTACTAAAGAAGATATTCCAACTCCAGAAGAATTACCTAAGCTTAATTGGCTTTGGCTAACTAGTTTTCCAGAAGAAGTAGCTAAAACAGTAAAAAACCTTTGGAAAAAAAATCCTAGAATAAGTTTACGAATTACAAAACCTCGTAAATCAGAATGGTTAGCACAAAATTTAGATAATCCTTTTAGAGCTTGGGACGGAGCAGAACATATTCCTGTATCTTCAGCTAAAAAAGCAGTAGAGCAATATCGTAAAACACGTTCAGCATTATTAAAAATAGCTAATGATACAGAAGAAGAAAGAGAGAAAAAAGCTTTAGAAATAGTAACTAATTATACTCAAACATTTAATAAGATGAGATTTATAGAAACAGAAGAAAGAGATGAAATTTATACAGCTTTATGTAATATTTTAGATATTTTACCAGATAATATTAATAAAGATAAATTATTAGATAGATTTGAGGAATTAAGAGATTTTTAGTCTATAGGAGGTAGTTATGAGTTTAAAATATAAATGCCCAGAATGTGGAACACCTTTAGGATTTGAAGGACTTTGTTGGAGATGTAGAAAAAGAAAGCACAGAGAGGAAGTCAATAGTTGGACAGAAGATGAGATACAGAAAAAAATAAATCAAGTAATAGAAAGATTAAAAACTTCAACAGAAGATGAGTTTTATCAAACAGATGAATGTGATATATTTCAAGATTTAATGACTAGAGGAGCAGATATAAAAGAGATTTCTAAAGTAGCTTGTGAAAGAGAGATTTACTATCCAAGTGAACTATATTATAAAGCTAGTGAAGAGGTTAGAGATATAATAATAGAAAAAATTATGAGTACAAAATCTGCTGATGATGGTGGAAGATTTTTACAATGTCTTGCCATGATTGGAGATAAAAAATCTCAAGATACTCTATATGAACTCAAAATAAACCCTAGACCTTGGAGAAAAAAATTATATGTAGATTCAGATATATATGCTGAAGAGGGTGGTTGGACTTTTGATAGTAAAAATAACTATATAAAGCTTAACTATGATAGATGTTTCTCTTTTGATATAGGAGAGAAAAAAGATGAAAATGGAACTTTTATAGCTAGAAAAAGAGGAGAAAAATGTCCTCATTGTGGTGGAGAGATGATAGATATTCTAGTAATAGATGGAAGAGATGAGAGATTTTCATTTTTAGGATTAGATGGAATAATTACAGTAAGTTGTTGTCCTAATTGTGTAACTTTAACTGAAGGAATATCTACTAAATTTAATCTTGATGGAACAAGTGAAGTTTTAGATTATGAGGGAGAAGAAGAGAATTATTTTAGTGAAAATATAATAGATGAAATGGTAAATAATAAATTTGTTGTTTCAGTTAAAGAAAAACCTTTATTTTATGGTGCTTTTGGAGATGATGTAAGCACTATAGGTGGATTTGCTAGTTGGGTACAAGATTGGGAATATAGGGAGTGTCCAGAGTGTGGAAAGAAAATGAAATACCTTGCTCAAATTCATTGGGACACTATAATGGATTCAGCAGAGGGAACTTTGTATATAGAAATTTGTCCAGATTGTAAAATTGTAACAGCTTTTCATCAACAAACTTAATTAAAAGTAAGTGATAAAAATGAAAAATTTTGATATAGTTGCCTTTATATGTGTTGTAATTGTTGTTTATATGATAATAGGTTCTACAATATTTATCTTAAAACAACTTAAATATAATTTAAAATTTACAATAGTAATATTTATTTCTGTGATAATAGGATTGGGATTAATTTGTCTTTATAATTACTTTAAAAATTTTTAAACAGGAGGAATTTATATGTCAAATGAAATGAAAAAAGCTCAAGAAGAAATGGAAAAATTAATGAAGGAACATATGAAAGATGTCTATGGAGAAAATTTTGAAAATATGGGAGATTTAATGAAACAAGCTTTTGAAAATTCTTTATCTAATTTAGAAAAAGAAATAGATATAGAAGCTATTCAAAATGTAGCTCCTGGTGTTGATATGGCAACTATATTACAAAAAACTCAAGAAGCTAAAGAAGAAGCTCTTAAAAGAGGAAATGATGCAATAGCCTCTCAATCTGAAGCTATAACAAAAGCTATGAATGAAATGTTTTCCTCAGGAAATACAGGACTTCAAGATATGATATCAGAGCAAATGAAACAATTTCAAGCAATGACAGGAATAGAAGATTTTACAAAAATGACTCCAGAAGATATGCAAAATTATTATGAAAGTCAAATGAATATGTGGAATGGATTGGAAAATGGAGAAGAGGAAGATGTATCTTTAGAGGGTGTTGGAAGTTTAATTGAAAATATGTATAATTCATTACCTGATGGAAATAAAATAAAAGTAAAAAATGGAGATGAATATATAGAAAAATTTGAAATTTTACTTTCTGGAATTTTATCTTATATAAATGGACATGAGAATGATACTTTAGATGTAGAAGAACATGATGATTTCTTTAATGAAAAGATAAATTATATTCTTACAGAATTTTGGGGAATAGAAAGTAAAGAAGATGTATATGATACAATAGGTTGGTTATTAAATGAAGGACATACAGATGAATATTTAAGTTATGTAAATGCTAATACTATTGACGAGTTAATAACAGAAGATATGGATGAAGAAGAAGTTGAAATTACAAAAAATGGATTTGAATTTGCAAAATATTTTAAAGATAAATTACCAGAAAATATTATGCTTGGTTGGGACTACGGAAGAGCTAGTGCAATAGTTCGTTGGGCATATTTTATGAATTATATTAACGAAGAGGAAGCTTGGGAAATTTTAGATAAAATAGCAGGAGTTATGATAGGTACATTTAATTCTTGGAAAGAGTTTGGAATATCTTACATTGTAGGTGGATTATTCTGGACTTATAGAAAAGACCCATCAGAAACATATAATCGTTATTATGAAACAGTAGAAGCTTTAGAGGGACTTTTAACTGAAACAGATGATGAGGATGATGGAGAGTGGTTGAGAAATCCTTGGATTGAAGAGGTGTTATAATGGAAATTGATGTATATTCTTTAGAAGAACTTTATAGAAAAAATTTATCCTTTGAAGAAAGAAAAAAAGAGTATGAAAAATATCAAATAGATGATGAAGATTCTTATGGAAATACAGTTTTTCATATTACAACAAAGTTTGCAGATAGTGAGATTTTTGAATACTTTTTTATGATGGGTAAACTTCAAGGAAAAACAAGGCTTTTTAAGACTAATAAATATGGAAAAACACCATTTTTTATGTTAAATGATATAAAAAATCCAGAAGAAAAATACGAGGATATAAAAAAAATAATGAAAATTCTTGTAGAAAATGGTGGAAATATAAATAAAAGAGATGAATCAGGAGAGATGTTTTATCATAAATGTGCTGATTTTCAAAAATATATAATTTTTGAAATAATGAATGAGCTAGGAATAAAATATGATAAAGTTATTTTATCTAATGGCTGGAATGTACTACATATAGTTTGTAATTCTCTACATAGAATAGATTTTTATTTAAAAAGAGAAGAAGAATATAGAAAACAAGAAGAACCATATTTAAGAACTATAAAAGCAATTTTAAATTCTGGAATAGATGTTGAAACAAAAACAGCAATAGATAAATTAGCTTATGACTTGGCTTTTGAATCTAAAAATAAAAGAGCATGTGCATTATTAAAAGGTGTAAGTGAAGATGATAAAACTTTTGGAATTGGTTTACATGAAGCCTGTTGGTTTGGATATGAAGATATAGTAAAAGAATATATATCAAGAAAAAGTAACTTAAATGAAATTTATGAGGGAAATATGGGAGAGTTAAAAAAACTCTCTCCCCTTGCTATAGCTTCTAAACATTTACAAAAAAATATTGTAAAACTTCTTATAGAAAATGGAGCTAATGTTTGTGAAAGAAATGGTGAAACTGGATTAAGTAGTTTTTATTATTTTGTAAAAACTATGATGACTACAGGTATAAATATCAAAGGGGAAAAAACAAAAGAGAATTTTCAAGAGATAACAAAATATTATCTTAAAGATGAAAAATTTTTAAATAGTTATGTTGATGATGAATATAATACACCAATTAATTTAATATGTAGTATATCACATAGATTTAATTGGGTAGAAGATGAAAAAGCAGAATTTATTATTTTTGAAAAATTAATAGATAGAGGAGCAGATGTAAACATAGGAGATAAAAATGGAAATACACCACTTCACAAATTATTTAAAAATGGTGGAGATAAAATTGGTGATATGACAGAACTTTTAATGGAAAGTGGAGCTAATCCAAATAGTAAAAATATAGATGGTGAAACTCCTCTTATGTTACTTCCTAATATTTGGAGAGAAGAAGAGGGAGTAGAAGCTTTAGAAGTTTTAGAAAATTATGATGTAGATACTTCTATTACAAATAATAATGGGGAAACTGCTTTGGATATAGCTTTAAAAATGAAAAAAGAAAAATTGGCACAATATCTTTTAAATATAGGAGGTTAGACTTATGGGAGTAAATTCGTTTATAATAGCTTGTAAAAATAGACAAAAATCTGTTATAAAAGTATTTCTAAACTCTAAAAAAATAGATGTAAATGAAAGAGATGATATGGGAAGAACTGCTCTTTTTTATAGCTGTGGTGAAGGAGATAGAGAGATAGTTAAACTTTTAATAGAAGCAGGAGCAGATATAAATTTAGGAGATAATAACAGTATAACTCCTCTTCATCAAGGGGCTATGAAAGGAAATAAAGAAATTTTAGATATATTGGTAAAAAATGGTGGAGATATAAATGCCACAGATTTTAAAGGAAGAACACCTATAATTTATGCTATTATGCAAAATAAAAGTGAGGCTGCCTTTAAATGTATAGAGCTTGGAGCTGATACAACTTTAAAAGATAATGATGGACATTTACCAATAGATTATGCTACTACCAACGGATTAAAAGAACTTGTAAATTTTTTGTCAACAGGGGAAAAAGATAATTTTGGAAATACAGCTTTGCATCAAGCTTGTTATAATAACCAAAGTGAAGTGGTAAAAACTCTTCTTAAATCTTCTTCCTCTACAATAAATAATATAAACGATAGTGGAGAAACCCCACTTATTTTAGCTGTAAAAAATGAGAATCAATATATAGTAGAGTTATTGATTGAAAATAAAGCAGATGTAAATTTAGCTAATAATAATGGAGAAACCCCACTTCATTTCAGTGTTAAAAAGGATAATCAAAATATTTGTAAAGTTTTATTAGAAAATGGTGGAAATGTAAATGCTAGAAATAAAAGTGGAGAAACTCCACTTATAATAGCAGTTCAATGGGGTAAAAAAGATAATGTATTAGAACTTATAAATCATGGAGCTGACACTAAGATTTCAGATAATAATGGAAAAACTCCAGAATATTATGCAAGTGAAAAAGGATATACAGAAATTCTTGAATTACTTATTATGTCTGAATAAAAGAGGTAAATTATGAAAAAATATAATCTGTCAGCAGAAGAAATGGTAAAATTTTTATACAGAGGAAAAATAAAAAGAGTAAAAGAAGAGGATATATATTCTTTTTATAAAAATCCTAGTAAAATAGAAATAGAATATTTTAAAGAACATTTTGTTGATAAAAGTAAATATAAAATAAGTTGGGAAGAGATAGAGGAAACAGAAAAAAGATTAGGAGTATTTTTACCTAAAATTTTAAGAGAATATTACCATGAGTGTGGAGATTTAGATATAAATACCTCTTTTAGTGAACTTTTTAAATTAGAAGATATAGAGTTTTCTCATAATTGGTTAAGGGAAGACTTAGAAGAAGATGAGTATTCAGAGGAAGAAATAAAGAAAGAGTTAGAAAAAATAGATAATTTTCTTATATTTTGGTGTGAAAATCAAGGTGTATGGAATGCTGGAATAAAAAAAGAGGATTTAGAATTGGAAAATCCCCCAATTTATATAACAACTAATGATGATTTATATTCTTGGGCAAAAATTACAAATGATATAGAAACTTTTATTATATTTCAAATCATAGATAATATAAATGATAGTGATTTTTATAATGAAGAGATAGAAAAGGAAGATTTAAAGGATATTTTATTAGATGAAAAAATATCTTTAGAAGAGATTAGAATGAGTAATTTTCTAAGCTCAAACAAAAAAATTAAATGTTCTAGTTATGCTGATTATGATAATGATAAAATATATTTCTTTATATTAGAAAATAATATGATAAAAAAAGCTTATCTTGTAAAACCTAAAGAGAAAAAAGTAGATTATGGTATAAATGAAAAGATTGATAATGGACTTTTAATAGAGTTAGGAAATATTATATCAAATGGAGATAATGAAGTCATAAATCAATTAAAATGTAGTTTTGATAATATAAGAAAATACTTAATAGAAAATAAAGAATTTATATATATGGAAAAAGACATAGATAATATGTCTAATAGTGAGATAAAATTTGTAAAATTTTATATATTATCTCAAATCTTAGAAAAAAATGGATATTTATATTATTTAGATTGGAAATGTGAATTAGAAGATTTTAAAATGATTGAAAATTTATTAAAAAATATCTCTAATGACTATAGTTTGGATAATATAGAGTTTGACGAAGATGATGATATAACTACTTGGAGTGAAATTTTTGATGAGGAATTTAAAAGTAAAAATATTTTACTAGCAAGTTTTGATTTAGATTCAGATACATATGGAGTATTTTTGATTTCTTATAAAGAATTTGAGAGAATAGAAAAATTGCTTAAAAATAGTGGTTTAAGGATAGACTTTACTAAAAATTTATAATGATATAAGGAGAGAAAATTATGGAAAAAGAAAGAAAAATTTTAAATGGATTTATACTTTTTGAAGATGAGAATTGCAATTTTGATGAAATAATAAAAAATTTAAAAGAAGATTGGGAAATAGAAATTGATAAATCTGAAATTAAAGATGATGTTTTAGTTTTTGAAATTGATGGAATGAGGGGTTCATTAGCTTTTATTAAATCCCCTGTTCCAAATAAAGAGGCAGAGGAAAATGCTAAAAATAATTTTTTATGGCAAGGTGGAGTAGAGAAAGTTTCAAAACATAAATCTCAAATGATTGTAGCTACTTTTGGAGAAAATCCAATAGAAACAGGAAAACTTTTTGTAAAACTTTCAAGCTCTGTATTGAAATTAGAAAATACAATAGGAATTTATAAAGCTCCTACTGTAATGGCAAGAGAAGAATTTTTAAGCCATACACAATATTTAAAAGAAGAGAAAGAACTTCCAATTCAAAGTATAGTATATATAGGACTTTATCGTACAAAGAAGGGAATAGGTGGATATACTGATGGACTTAAATTTTTTGATAAAAAAGAGATAGAAATTTTAGATTCTAAAAAAGAGGCTTTTGATATATATGATTTTATCTTTGATATTATATATTATGTAGTTGGAAATAATGTTGAATTAAAAGATGGAGAAACTATTGGATTTTCAGTACATCAAAAATTACCAATTACAATATCAAAAGGAGTGGCTTTTGAGGAGGACACTATAAAAATTAAATTTTAATTAGACTAATTAAAGGAGGGATTTTATGATTAGTTTAAGAGATAATAACTCTCTTGTAAAAAAAATAGGATTTCTTTTTATATTAGCTATTTTATTACAAATACCAATGTTTTTTATAAATAGAATAATTGATGAAAGAGATTATTCATATAGAAATATGGTAGAAGAAATTGGAAATGAATGGGGTAAAAAACAAACTATTGCAGGAGCATTTTTAATAATTCCGTATAGTGATAAAGAAGTAAGTTATGATGATTCTGGAAAAAAATTAGAGAAAACTATTGTAAAAGATTGGATAGTATTACCAGATAAACTAAATATAAAAGTTGATTTAAAAGACGAAGTAAGAGAAAGGGGAATATATAAAACAATAGTTTATAATGGAGATGTTACATTAGAGGGAGAATTTCCAAAATTAAAAGATGTATTGCCAGCTAATATGTACCCATATAATATTGGGATAGGATTAGGAATAACAGATACTAAGTCTATAATGAAAGTTGAAAAATTTCAAGTAGGAGAGGAAGATATATACTTAGCATCAGGGACTGGACTTAAACAATGGAATTTAAGTACAGGAATATCGGGAACTATAGAAAAAAATTATTTAGAAGAAGGAAAAATAACTTTTTCTATTAAGTTAAATCTAAGAGGTAATGGTGGTATAAATATTTTACCTTTTGGAAAGGAAAATCATTTTGAAGTGACTTCTCCTTGGAAAGCTCCAAAATTTTATGGAATTTTACCAAGTGCAAAAGTAATTGATGAAAATGGATTTAAAGCAGAATGGGATATATCATCATTTGTAAGAAATTATAAACAGGATTTTGCAGATGGATTTTATTCTGATATATCAGAAGGAAAAATTGGAGTAGATTTATATGAGGGAATAACTCATTATAGACAAGTTATGAGAGCTGTAAAATATAGTATGCTTTTTATAATGTTAAGTCTTTTTGTAGTATATATTTTTGAAGTAACAAGTAAAAGATTTACTCACTATATCCAATATGGTGTAGTAGGATTTTCACTTACAATGTTTTATTTGGTTTTACTTTCAATGTCAGAATATTTTAGCTTTGAATTAGCTTATATAATAGCCACTTTAATGGTGGTAATTCCAAATTCATTGTATATAAAAGCAGTAACTAAGAATAATAATTATGGTATAGGAATTTTTGTATTCTTATCAGGAATATATGCAGTACTATATTCTATTTTAAAGATGGAACAATATGCACTTATGACAGGAACTATTTTAATAATGATAGTTCTTTATGTAATGATGTATATTACTAGAAACATTGAAACTTTTAGGGAGGAATAAAAAATTATGATTAGAGTAGACTCTAATAAATGTATTAAATGTAAAATGTGTATTAAGGATTGTTTTCCAGAAAATATTATATTTGAAGAGGAAAAAATAAAGATAAAAAGTGATTGTATGATGTGTGGGCATTGTGTAGCTGTGTGTCCAACAAATGCTATAACTTTTGAGGGATATGAAGAAACACAAGAATTAAAAAGTTTAGATTCTAAAATAAATTCAGAAGTCTTTTTAAATTTTGTAAAGTCAAGAAGAAGTATCAGACATTTTAAAGATAAAAAAATAGATAGAGATATTATTGAAAAATTATTAGAAGTTGGAAGATATAGCCCAACAGGAGCTAATATCCAAGATGTAAAATATTATGTTATTCAAGATAAATTGGAAGAATTTAAGCCACTTGTTTGGGAGGGAATAAATAATTTTACTAATTCTGGAGAAAATAATATGTTTCTAAGAAAATATAGAAGTCTATTTGTAGAAATGTATGAAAATCGTGGTATAGATGATAAACTTTTCTTTAAAGCACCAATGGTTTTAGTAATCACAAGTTCAAATAAGACTAATGGAGTATTAGCTGGAGATAAAATAGAGATGATGGCTAATATGATGGGATTAGGAGTTCTTTTTAGTGGATTTATAGAAATGGGAATTACTAGCAATGAGGAACTTATTAAAAAATTCAAATTAAAAAGAAATGTTGTATGTACATGTATGTTGATAGGATATCCTGATATAAGTTATCAAAGAACTGCTCCGAGAAAAGAAATTAATATAGAGTGGTTGTAGGAGGTAAATATGGGTAAGAAAAAACTTACAGAAGAGGAATTAAAATTTAATGAGGAAATTAAGAAAATTGTTTTAGATATTTTAGAAAAAAATAAAAAACCTATGATAAAAATAAAAGTATCAGACGATAAACCTAATTTATTCCAAAGTAAATTTGGGGGACTTCCATACTTACCTAAAGATAAGGAAGTTCCAAAAGATAAAGAAAATAGACAATTTACATTACTTGCTCAAATAAATGTAGAGGAATTACCAGAAAATAATATTTATCCAATGAAAGAGGGAATGTTACAATTTTGGGTATTAAATGATGATTGTATTGGACTTGATTTTGATAATCCTTTAGGAAATGGATATAAGGTAGTGTATTATAAAGAAATTGATAAAAATGTAACTGAGGAAGAAATTTTAGGAAAATATAAACCATATGAAGATGAAGATAGTTATTTCCCAATAGAAAGTGAATTTTCTTTAAAATTTGAATTAAAAGATGGATATTTTTCAGATAGTAATGATGATTTTAGAGAAATAGTAGCTGAGGAAATGAAAAAATTCCATCTTGAAAATAAAGAGAAATATCAAGAAATATTAAAAGTATATAAAGATGGAGAATATTTAAGTTATTGGGATATATGGGACATATTAGAAGAAGATAAAGAAGTTGGAGAAAAATTATTTGATGCAGGGCATAAAATAGGAGGTTATCCTAACTTTACACAAAGTGACATAAGAGATTTAAAATCTGGATATAATATTTTACTTCTTCAAATAGACAGCGAAGGAACAGATGAGCATGAAATTATGTGGGGAGATTGTGGAATAGCTAATTTCTTTATAAGAGAAAAAGATTTAAAAGAACTTAATTTTGATGAGGTAATATATAATTGGGATTGTTGTTAAAGAAGATTGATATAATTCAATAAATTAGAGGGAGTTTTTATGATAAAAAATCCAGTTAAAATAACAGGTTCTTTGCAAGAAAAAGTAAAAAAATTACTAGAGTGTGCTGGTTGGTATAAGGGAAGAAGTGTTGATATTTCTATAGTGGAAAAACATTATCAGAAATATGGATTAGAAATGATGAAAACTACTAAGAGATTTTATAAAAAATATTTTGGATTATGTAGTGAATGGTATTTTACAGATAGAAATATAAAAAGAAAAAATTATTTTGAATTTGGGCTTTTTCCCTATCTTCAAAATGGTATAAAGGATAAATTAGAAGAAGCAGTTTTTAGGGATATGATAACTAGAGGAAAAGAAGAGATAGAAAAAATAGCTGGGCAGACTTGCCAACCTCTTGGAGTTATAGGATATATTTATCCAGCAGAAGTGTGGATTTCAGAATATGGAAAACTATATGCACAATATGAATATAGAGATAATATTCTTTGTTTTGATAATATTTATTCTTTGATTGAAGAAGATTTAAAAAAAATAGATATAGAATATGTAACTATGAGGACTTTAGAAATTTTAGATAAATAAAGTTAAAATTAAATTTTTGAAAAAATATAATAGATTAGGAGGAATGTCATATGTTAAAAGTAGAAGATATTTTAAGAGAAGATTTTGATTGGGAAAACATAGAAATTGATGAAGATGAATTTGATGAGTTAGAAAATGAATTGATTATAGACTATTTAAAGAAAAACTCTCCAGAGACAAGACAACTTTTAGCAATAGATTGGAACTTTGATAATTCTAAAGAAGTTATTAAATGGATAGCAGAACAACCTGATACTGACAAAGGAACAGCACTATTTTTATATTGGTATATGAACCCTCAAGATTTTAAACAATATGAAAATAGAGAGGATTGTAAAAAGAAAGATTCTTGGCTTTTGGAAGATTATGATATTATTGAAACTCTTGAGAAAAATTATATTTCAGGATTTTATAAAAATCAAAAATATGCTTTTGACCCTAAGAGTGATCCATATAATTCTGGATATGATTGGACAGAAGAAGTTGATGAAGATGAGATGAAAGCTAAGATACCTGAAGAGATGTATATAGCTTTAGAGGGAGAAGTTTTAGAAAGTCCAGGTTGGGGAGAGGGAATACCTGATGATATTATACCTATTTTGGATAAACTTTATGAAGCTTTAGATGAAGAATAGGAGGTTTTATGAGTATAAATTTTTTTATAAAAAATTTAAAAAATAAGGAAAGTATAACTATAGAAAAAGTCTTAGAAATAGGAGAAACAATTTCTCAATATACTTTAGATGAAGCTGATGAAAATATAGAAAAATTTTTAAATGAAAAGTTAGAAAATTTTGAATGTATTCTTCTTGGAGAAGAGGAAAAAAGTGCTAGAGGTTTTGAACTTTCATATAATAAGGAAAATAAATACTATGGAATAAGAGTTTTCACTCCTTGTAGTATTGGAGATTGGGAAGTAGTATTTGATTTTATTGAAAAGTTAGGAAAGTTTTTAGAAAATAACAAGATAGTAAATGAGCATGGAGAAGACTATACTTTAGAAACTATTAGAACTTATCCATATATTGAAGATATAAAGTATGGAATACAAAGTTTAGAAGATAATCTTAAGGAAAAAGGAAGTGAAATTTCAAAACTTTATGGAATATATAGACCAATATCATTTAATAATGAATTACTAAATGATATTAAGAATTCTAAAAATTCAGTAGAAACTTTTAGTAAAATTATAACAGAAATTCAATATATAGATGCTTTTTCTGCTAATCAAAGATTTTATAAAAATAATAATGAAGAGATATTTGGAGCTTATACTTTAACTGAAAGCGTAAGAACGATATTACCATTTAAGCCAAGTGTTGAATATGAAAATCTCCATATAGTAAAAAATGAGGATGTAAAATTTTGGAGATTAATTTTTGTAATTATAAATGGAAATCCTGATGATGAAAATTCTTATGAAATGCTTGGGGATATAGATTATACTAAATTTATTCAAAATTTATCTAAGGATAAATACTCCTTTATAGATGGGGAATATATTTTAGTAGAGCCATTAGAAAAAAACGAGATAGAGAAACTTTATAAATTATTAGGAGAATAAAATGGTAAATATTGATGGAAATCTTGAATATATAAAAAAAGTGAAAGCTAATGAAATAGACTGGACAAAACTTTTTGGAGCTTATAACTGTGGTAAAAAGATAGGAGAAGATATAAAAAATAAGAATCTTCTTAATTTAGAAGTTTTGAAGGATATAGAAAGTAATATAGAACATCAATCAACTTTTTGGACCTTAACTCCTTTTGTAATGATTTTTTTAACTCGTCAATTAGAAAAAGGATATGGAGATAAAAAGGAAGAATATTACTATATATTAAAAATCTATAAATTAATAGCAGAAACTATAAAAGATATAAAAAAAGAGTTTTTTATTGAAGAATCCATTGATGATTTAGAAGTTTATCCAGATATGAAAAATATTCTTAATATAGATTTAAAATTGGAAGATTTTGATGATGAAGAAGAATATATAGAAGCCCATTTTGAAGAGGAAGACTTAGAAAGAGAATACAATAGTGCTTTTTATTATACTAATTTTGTAGTAGAAAATAGTAAAGATATTATAGAAAAACTTTTATTAAATGATGATGAAAATATTAGAACTTTTGCAAAAGAAATCTTAGAAAATTTATAGGAGGTATTTAATTATGGCAAAAAAATTAAATTCTGATTTTGTATATTTAAAAGATATGTATAATGATGATTACTACCCAAGATTTTTAGTAGATAAAGTAAAAGATTGTATAGTAGAAGTAGTTGAATTTTTAGAAAAAGAAGAGTATGAAGATTTAGAAGAAGTTCAAGAGAAACTTGATGAAATGACAGAAAAAATTAATGATTTACAAGAAGAGTTTGATGAAAACGATAGTGAGATAGAAACAGTAGCAAGAGATAGTATAGGAGTAACAGTAGGGAAAATACTTGAATATTTTGACATAAACATAGATATAGAAGAGGCTATAAGAGAAAGAGATTGGTAAAATAAATATAACTAGAAGAGAGGTGATGCTTATGACATTGATTGTTCTTTAATTTAGAGTAAGGAACAATTTTGTCATGAGCATTTTTATTATAGGAGGAATTATGAAAAATATAAAATTTTTTCCTAATTACAAAGATGTTTTTATAGATGAAAAATTAAAATATTATTTTAAACCTATTTGTACAATAGGGGATTATCATTTTTTAACAGTTGATGGAATCTTTTGCATAAAGTCCTATAAATTTTCTGAAAATTATTATTTTGGGTTTAAATTAAAAGATGGTAAGTATGAGTTTTTAGGAAATATAGATTGTTTTGGAAAAAATGATGTGGAAAGACTTTATGAAATTTTAGAAAGAGATTTTGAAGAAAATAAAAAATATTATCTTGATAAAAAAATAAAAATAGTAAATTATGTAGAAAATATTTTAAATAAAATAGAGGGAATAATTTTTAAAGAGGAACAAGATTTAGAATATTATATTGAAAGTTTTTATTGTTATAATATGGCAAAATATTATTATGAGTTAAAAGAAAAAGTTGTATCTGTTAAAGCTCTTACAGAAAATTATGGAATAACTCCTGAAGATGAATTGCTTATAGATAAAGAAGAGTTAAAAAATTGTTTGGGAGATTTCTTTGTTAATATTGAAGATGAATTGGAATTGACACCAGCACCTACTGAGGATATGTGTGTAATGGGAATGGAGATTATACCATTTACAATGTGGGGAGAAATAGTTGGACTTTTATATGATGAAAAAGAAGATATTATATATTTAAGAGAACAACATTCATAAGGAGGATTCTATGAGTTATGATTTAATGGCATTTGAGATTTCAAAAGCACCTAGAAAAAGAGAGGAATTTTTGAAGTGGTATGATGAGCAGACAGAGTGGGGAGAAGAGCATGATTATGATGATATAAATGTTTCATCAGAAAAACTTCAAGATTTTTACAAAGAGATGATAAAAACTTTTCCTCCTATGGATGGGGAAGATAGTCCAAATGATGAGGAAATAGAAAATAATCCAGAATTAGAAGATTATTTAACAGATTATTGTATAGGTTATGATGTGATATACCTTGCATTTCCATGGAGTAAAGATAAAGAAGCATATAATTTGGTAAAAAAACTTTGTGAAAAATATCAAGTGGGATTTTTTGATGTAAGTGGAGATGGAGAGATTTTTTATTGGGATAAAGGAGAAGAAAATATGAAAGAAGTTGTAAATAATAATTGGCAAGATATGTATGAGAGAAATAAAGAAAAATTAAGATGTAAAATTGATTTAGAAAGTTATTTTAATGAAAAGAAAATTGGAGAAATGGAAGTTGATATTTTAGATATTGGAGAGGTAAACTTACCTACTGGAGAAATTTTAGCTTGTGACCCATTGGTAGATTTAATGGACGCAAGAACATTTATTCAAAAAGTTCCTGTTGGAAAATATCCTATAAAAATATCAGTAGTTCTAAGTAAAGATTATGGAGATAGATATGCTTGTGTAAAAGTGGAATTCAATAAAAATAAACCAATAGTTTATGAATTAGCTATGACAGGAGTTGAAGAAAATTTAGATGAGGCTAAAGAAGATGAGTTTTATGGTTTTGGTGTAGATGCTGGAATGGGTTGTATTGTAGATAAAAAAACTCAAGAGGAATATATAAAATATTGGGAAAAACTTGAAGAAGAGGAAGAAGCAGATAATCCATTTGATGATATATTTGATGATTTATTGATAGAAAATGCTAAGAAATATCCTAAATATCAAAGAGAATATGGAGATTGGGTAAATTGGACAATTCCTGATACAGAGTTAAATATTCCAATTTTTACATCAGGTTGGGGAGATGGATATTATCCTTGTTATTTTGGATATGATGAAAATGGAGAAATTTGTGGATTTTATATCCATTTTATAGATATTGAAAAAGAATATTCTGATGAAGAGGAAGAGTAAAATGAAATATAAAATAATTCAAGATGATGTGTTTAATCATAAAGATTGTTATTATGCTCATTGCATAAGTAGGGATTATGCACTTGGAGCTGGAATAGCTGTTGAATTTAATAGAAGATATAATATGAAAAAAATTCTAATAGAACTTTCTAAAGAAAAACCAGAAACTTTAAAAGAAAAATGTATTGAAGTAGACAATGTATTTAATTTAATAACTAAAGATAGATATTGGCAAATACCTAGTTATAAATCTTTAGAAGAATCATTAATAGAAATGAAAGAGAAAATATTAAAAAATAAAGATATAAAAAAATTGGTTATGCCTAAAATAGGTTGTGGACTTGATAGATTATCATGGGATAAAGTTGAACCTATGATAAAAGATGTATTTAAAGATTTAGATATTGAAATAGTGGTGTGTTATTTATAAATCAAGGAGGAGTTATGAATAAAGAATTGGAAGAAAAAATAAAACCATTCTTTTGGGTAGAACATGACACTTCATGTTCAGTTTGTTTATCAGTAGGAGAATATTTGCAGGAAGTATTTGATACTCGAGAAGATGAAGGCTTTGAAGGAAATGGATATGATTGGGCTAGTTTAGCACAGGTATTTTTAGATGAAAAATGTCCAGAGTTACAAGAAAAAGTTGATTTTGATCCAGAGGGAAGTATGTTTGTAGCATATTCAAAAGATAAAGATTCTTTAGTTGAATTTATTTGTAAATTTAAAAAGAGTTGTGAAAATAAAGAGGAGATTTTAGATTTATTTAGTAGAGCAGAATTAGATTAACTGGAGGGATTCATATGTCAAAGAAAGTATGTGAAAGAAAAGCTGGTTATTTGGGATTTTGGGTAGGAAACTTTAAAAATGTAGAAGATTTCTATAAATATATTCAATCATTTTACTGTATCTTTGAGGGAGAAGAGGACGAATATAATCCTGAATATAATTTTTTAGAAAAAGATTTTAATAAAGAGTTAGAAAAAATCTTTTCTGTAGAAAAAGAGTGGAAAGAAGAATTTGAAGAGATGTTTGAAGAATATTTTAATAGATTTGAATATGATTTTGGAGTAACTTTTGATGAGGATTTTCAAGTATGTGGAAGTAGTGAAGAGCCAACAGATGAGTTAGAAATTTTATTTAAAGATTGGGAGGAGTTAATTGAGCCTGTAAAAAAATTCTTAGGAAAAGATAAATTTGATAAAAAATATAATTGTTTCTTTGGAATACCCTCTTGCAAATATAGTGGAGTTATTCCAAAAATTTCTAATGAATGGGGAGAACTTGAATTTTTAGGAAATGTAGAAGAAAATACTTTTTCAAATGATATGGCAGAAGAGTATAATTGTTAAAAGGAAAGTGATATTATGGTAGAAATGAGTGAATTAGCAAAGGAATTTGTAGAGTTTTTTGACTGTGAGTGTGAATATTTTCCTAATAACACTTATGAAGAGATAATGGAAAAGTTTGAAAAGTATGTAGAAGAGGGAAAAAAGAAAGAATATTTCCCTGTAATTGTAACAGTAGATGAAACTCTTTTAGAAAGTTTTTCTTTTAATATATCAGATGATGAAGAATTTAATATAGAAGATGTAAGAAAATATAGAGAAAAATATATCTCCTCTATTTATTCAGAGGGTGGAGAAAATATATTGAGAGATTTAATAGCTAGAAGAAAAGATGAAGCTGAAGATGATGAAGTGGATTGGGAAGATGAGATATTAGGAGAGTTTGAAGATAGTGGAGAGGATAGACTTAACTCTCCAATAGGATTTTTAAATTATAGAACAAATAAACCTGAAGAACTATTTATAGTAAAAGTTCCTGTAAAAAATCCTTGGGAAATTTTTGCTTGGTTTCCTATGGGAAATTGGAATGAGTGTCCTAGTATATCAGAACATATGGCAATCTCAAGATATTGGTTTGAAAAATATGGAGCTGTACCAATTAGCATAACTCATGATGTATTAGAATATAGAGTGGAGAAAGTTATAAAAACAGAAAAAGAAGCTATGGAAGTGGCAGTAGAGATGTATGGATATTGTCCAGATGTAGACCAAAGTTATGATACTCTTGGAAAACTGGCAGGAAGTCTAGTTAATTCTAGTGTTTGGTATTTCTGGTGGGATTAGAGGTGGTAATATGATAGATAAAAAAGAATTAGAACCTTTAAAAAGAAATGCAATAGTAATAAATTATAACGAAGAAAATAGTGAAAAAATTCCTAAAGGAAGTTCAAAAATTGGAGGAAAACCTGATTTACCAAAGGATTTTCAATGGTATTACTACAATGGAGAAGATTATAAAAAAAGAGTTGCAAATAGACCACTTTCATTTTTAATGCAAATTAATTGTGAAGAGGTACATAAATATGATAAAGAAAGTCTTTTACCAGAAAAGGGAATACTATATTTTTTCTATGAGTTACTAACTATGACTTGGGGATTTTCTCCTAATGATAGGGGAAGTGCAAGAGTTTTTTATTATGATGGAAATGTGGAAGATTTAGTATCTACTGATTTTCCAGAGGATATGGAAAAAGATTGTATAATTCCTGAAGCTAAAATAGATTTTGAAAGTATGAATGATTATCCTATTGATTTTTTTGATTACTATGATGATGAAGATAGTGATGAAGAGGTAAGTAGAAAAGAAAAAGAGTTTGAAAAAGATTTAGAGGAGTTGGGATATAAAACTGATACCACAAAACTTTTAGGACACCCAGAACTTATTCAAGGGGAGTATTTTGAAGAGTGTGAGGGAGTTGCTAGAAAAAATCTTTATTATGGCTCTGCACCTATAAAATATGGAGATTTAAAAGATGAGATAATAGAAAATGCTAAGGATTGGATACTGCTTATGCAAATGAGTGAGATTGAGTTTGAAGATTATGGACTATATTTTGGAGATAGTGGAAAGATATATTTTAATATTAGAAAAGAGGATTTAAAAAATAGAAATTTTGATAATGTATGGTTAATTCTTCAATGTTACTAAAAAAAGGAGGTTTTTATGAAAAGAGCCTTTGAATTTGTTGATGAAAAATCTCAAAAATTTTGGTGGATAGAAACATCAGAAAATAAATTTGTAGTTAACTATGGAAAGATAGATACCATAGGAAAATATGAGATTAAAGAGTGGGATAGTGTAGAAGAGTGTGAAAAACAAGCTACAAAACTTATTAACTCTAAAATAAGAAAAGGTTATGAAGAGGTTAAAAGTTTTGATTTTGAAAACCA
Source organism: Fusobacterium perfoetens ATCC 29250 (assembly GCF_000622245.1). NCBI lineage: Bacteria > Fusobacteriati > Fusobacteriota > Fusobacteriia > Fusobacteriales > Fusobacteriaceae > Fusobacterium > Fusobacterium perfoetens. The sequence continues at coordinate 247,947 of NZ_KK211416.1, forward strand.
CTACTATTTTGATGATATGGAGTACGATATTGATTTTCTTACTTCACACCCTAATTTTAGAGAACATTTTACTGATGAACAGCTTTATTGTAATTGTGGAGATGAGGAAACACCTTTTGGAAGTGATACAGGAAATGATGTACTTCATATAATAGAGGAGAAAATAAGAAAAAATAAAAATTTTAATTTTACAGATTTTCCAAAATATTTAATAGAAAAAGAGTGGGGAATAGAGTATTTTGAACCTATATCTATAACTGATGAGAAAGCTTTTGCAGAGGAATTAAAAATAAAAGATAAAGGATTGAGTAGAGAATCTATAATTAATGAAAGTGATGAGGTAGTTATAGCTATAGCTTTTGCACAGATAAAAATTACAGGTAAGATAGATGAAGAGTTAAAAGAAAAGGCTTTATTATCTTTAAAAAGAATGGAATTAATAGCTAAAATATGTGGTTATGGAGAATCTGAAATTAATAAACAACTTTATAGTGATTTAGAGAGTTTTACAAATAAAGAAAATATAAAAGTTCCTACATATCTAAGAAATAATATTAAAGATTATGAAGAAAAAACTTTTAGTACTATGACAGTTGTTTCATCATCTGGAAATGATTTATTAGAATTATGGTATTGTGGAGAATTATTTGAAGTAAAAGGAGAAAAAGTAAAATATATAGGAAATATAGATAATATTCCAATTAAAATAGTAGCAATAGATAGGGATACTAAAGAGGAGATAACAATTTTTGATGAAGGTTATCATGGATATAATAGTATGTTTTGTGATGAATATAGTGAAGAACAGTTAGAAAATCGTTCTCTGAAAAAATATGATATTCCTCCTTCAAAACTAATATTAGAACTTGGATATAGCATTGATTATGAAGATGAAAAAGAAGAATTTATAAATGAAGATAATAAAACAGTAACTCTTATTAATGGGGATATAATCTCTTGGGAAGATGTGAAAGTAAATGGATATGATTTTTTAAGACTTTCATATATTAATGATAATGGAGAGAAAATTTCTATTGCTGAATATGAATTAGCTTAAGTTAAGGAGATTAACTATGGAATATATAAAAAATTTTTTAAAAAATGAAGATAGAGAGAGTTTTGATAAATTATGGGAAAATTCTGCAAAACTTGTTTGGATAGATTGGAGAGAATACGACGAGGATATAATTAATTATATAGAAAATGTAATTCACTCTGGAAAACTTATTGGAAAAAATGAAGATACTGACAACAAAATGGGATTTAATATAATTATCGAATGGAAAGGAAAGGAGTATAAAATATCTTATCCTAATGAGGAAGGGTCTGATAGAGATACTACAATAAAAACTTTAAATAAGGTAATACAGCCAGAGTATGAGATAAGACTGTTTATGGAAAGTTTAGGAAGTGATACTTTAGCTTTTGTTCCTCTTGCTAAAGAAGAATGGGAAGAATTAGAAAAAGATTTTGGAGAGGAAAAAGTAAATTATTATTTCTCTAAAATAAATGATGATAGTAAAATGTTTGATTTGGATATGGACAAACTTTTTGAAATCTTAGATAAGAGAAAAGAGATAAAAAATTTTTTTGATTAGAGGTGTAATATGGAAGTTACAGAAGATTTATGGTGGAAAACCTTTGAGAAATATGGAGAAAAATTTGCAGAGGCAAAACCTAATTATGATAATTTAGATGAAAAAACACAGGAAATAGGAGCATTATTCCAATATGAATTAGATATTTATAATGGTGGATTTCTTCAAGCATTTTGTAATTGGGGTTATAATTCTTATTTGTTAGAAATAAAAGCTCTTGAAAAAATAGGAGCTAATAATTCTAAAAGAATTTTAGAAGAGTGTTATTCTGTTATAGTTAAACTTGAAAATGATGATAGATTAAAAGAATTATGGGATATACCTAAATATTTAACTATAGAAGATGAGGAAAAATTAAATTCTCTTGGTGAAGAATATTGGGAAGATGAAGATAATATAATGGAAAAAATGTATAATTTTTATATTAAATAGAGGTGTAATATGGAAAAATTAAGAGTAGATGATTTTGAAATAGAGGAAAATGATTGGGGATATTATTTTACTTCTTATATTGATTTTTTAGGACAAAAATCAGAAGTACTTTTAAACTATGATACAGAAGAAGAAGTTTCTGAAAGCGAATTAAAAAATATTTTAAATAAATCTTTAGAAAAAATAAATACTATTCTTGAAAAAGCTGAAAAAAATAAAGTACAACTTATGGAACTTTTAAAAGGAGGAGATTATATAAATCTTGCAACAAAATGGGTAAAATGGGAAGAAGGAGGGATAAAAGACGACAAAGAAGAAAATTGTTATCTTATAAATGGTACTAAAGTTTATACTCCAATAACTGAAGAAGATTTTGAAAAAAGTATGAATTTTACAGAAATTGCAACTGATATTTATTCAGATGGAGAAATAGAACTTTTGTCAGTATCTCTTACTTTTGAGCCTGATTATTTTGTAGGACATTGTATAGAATGCTATATAGAAGAAGACGGAAGTTTTTCAATTAATGGTTTAGCTGGATAAGGAGGTAATTATGGGGGCTTGGGGTATAAAAGCATTAGAAAGTGATGAGGGATTAGATGTTGTCGATGTTTTAAGAGAATACCTTGAAGGATTTAAAAATAAGAAAGTGATTACTTTAAAAGAAATAATAAATTTAATGATTGAAGAAGGAATGTTAGGAGAAACTTTTGAAGATATAGAATTTCTTTATGATAATACAGCAATAGCTATATCAGAACTTTATTTTGATTTTAAAGAAAATGGAAAATTAGATTATGACGACGAAGAGGAAGGTGAAACTACTTTTTCTAAATTAGAAAAATTTTCTAGTGATAAAAAATCTTTAAAATACCTTATTGATTATTTAACTAATATTTATAATAAAGTTCCAGATGAAGATGGCGAAAGAGAAATAGTAGATTTGTGGTATGATAATGGACAAAATCCAAGTTATGAAGAATGGTATAATCATCTAGGTTCTTTAATTGAAAAATTAAAAGCTGAATATAAAAGCTAGGAGATGATTATATGGGAAAAGTCTATAAACTTAATAGTGAAAAATCTTTAGCCCATCAAGTTTTAGAATATGCTGGTTGGTATGAGGGAAGAAAAGTAGATATAGAAAAAATAGTAGAGTATTACCAGAAGAATGATTATATTCTAAATGACTTTGCTAAAAAATTTTTACAAGAATTTTTAGGGATAAAAGAGGATTGGTTTTTCAAATATATAGGTAAAAATGGAGAAGTACGAATAGGGGGAAATGATTTTAGCTTTTCCATTCCTTATGATTTACCTTTTGAAGAACAAGATAAAGAATATGAATTAAAACAAATTCCAGAAGAGGTAAGAGATAAAGTAATTCCAATAGTTGAAACAGGTTGGCATATTGGTGGAACTTTATGGATAGATGATAGAGGAAAATTTTATCATACTCTTTATTATAGAAATGATTGTATGGAACAGTATGATTCTATCTTTGATTACTTAGAATATAATTTTAGGCACTATTTAGGAAATGAAATTTATGTAACTTTTGAAAATCAAAGAGATTTAGAGAAAAATTAATATGAAAAAGTATAGGAGGAGTTTTTATGAAAAAAGAATTACCATTTTTTAAATACCACCCAGACCCTTTAAAAACAGGAGAGTTTGAAACTGACGAAACAGTAATATGTGAATGTTGTGGAAAAGAAACTGATGTTTACTATACTGGACCTTTTTATTCTGTTGAAGATATTGAATATTTATGTCCAGAATGTATAGCCAATGGAGAAGCAAGTAGAAAGTTTGATGGAGATTTTATATCACTTTATTTTGGAAAAGTTAGTGATGAAGAAAAAATTGATGAACTAATTCATAGAACTCCTAGTTATTGTGGTTGGCAAGAAGAATGTTGGGTAACTCATTGTGATGATTTTTGTGCTTTTATTGATTATGTAGGAACTAAAGAACTAGAAAAAATGGGAGTTTTAGAAGAAGTTATTAAAAATGGAAATCCTGCTGATGGAAATGAATGGAGTGAAGAACAGATAGAAATAATAAAAAATATGGTTAATGGAGGACATGTACAAGGATATTTATTCAGATGTTTACATTGTGGAAAACATTTTTTATATTTTGATGTTGATTAAGGGGAAAGAAGTATGAGTTTATTAAAACAAGATTTTTTTACAATAAATAATATTCCTGTAATTTTATGGGGAGAAAAGAGTAATAAAATTATAATAGCAGTTCATGGAATGATGTCAAATAAAGCTGATATTCCAATTGAGATACTAGCTAAAATTTCAATAAAATATGGTTATCAAGTTTTAAGTTTTGATTTACCAAAGCATGGGGAGAGAAAAAATGAGATAATACCTTTGACTCCTCAAGTTTGTGTAAAGGAATTAAATAATATATATGAAAAATTACAAAAAAATTGGGAAGAAATTTCTTTATTTGCCAATAGTTTAGGGGCATATTTTAGCCTTTTAGCCTATAAAGATAAAAAAATAGAGAAAGCTTTCTTTTTATCTCCTCTTATAGATATGAGAGAACTTATTGAAAATATGATGAAAGCTTTTGAAGTAACTGAAGCTAGATTAAAAAAAGAAAGAGAAATAGCTACACCAATAGGAGAAACATTATCTTGGGATTATTATTCATATGTTAAGGAAAATCCAATAACGATATGGACTCCTTTTACACATATTTTATGTGGGGATAAAGATGAAATTTGTAATATAGAAACAACTAAAAAATTTTCAAGTCAATTTAATTGTGAATTGGAAATTTTAAAAGATTCAGAACATTATTTTTATAAAGAAGAACAATTAAAAAAGTTAGTTGAAGATTTGGAAAAATTTTTAAGTTTAGAAAATAAGAGGTAAAACTTATGAAAAAGTTGATATTGATGATATTTTTTAGCTTAATAACTTATTCTTTTAGTTATCAGATAGAAGAAAATTTTACAGGACAGATAATAAAAAAATATGAAAATGGACAAGTACAGTCAATAGAAAATTTTAAAAATGGAAAACTTAATGGGGAGTTTAAAGAATTTTATAAAGATGGGACTCTATCTCAAATAGGAAGTTTTAAAAATGGAGATTTAGAAAGTATAAAAGCTTTTTATGAAAATGGAAATTTAAAATTTGAAGAAAATTTAAAGGATAGAAAAGGAAAATATAGAGGATATTATCCTAATGGACAGTTAGAAGAAGAGGGAGAAGTTTTTCAAGGAGAAGAAACAGGACTTTGGAAATATTATAATGAAAATGGAAAATTACTTTCAGAGGGAAAATATAAAGAGGGTAAAAAGATAGGAAAATGGAAATTATATAATCCTGATGGAAGTTTATTAAAGATAGAAAATTATAAAGAAAAATAGGGAGGGACTATGTATAAGATTGGTTATCTTGGAAATTTTGAAACAGTACCTCAAGTAGTAGAATATATCATAAATGGTGATATTGAAAAATTGGAAGAGGAATATAAAAAAGGTTGGGATATAAATAAAAAAATTACTTTAAATGAATTTATAACTGAAACTCCTTTAGAAATGGCTATACAATGTGTCAATGAAAAAGTTATACTATGGCTTTTAGAAAAGGGAGTGAATGTAAAAGCTGAAATAGATGATTGGGTAACTCCTATTTCAAGTGCAGGACGTTTTTTATCTTCAGAGATATGTGAATTATTAATAAAACATGGAGCATTAGAAAATTTAACTGAAAGGCAATATAAAAGAATTTATACTGATATTTACTATGGAGAAAAATTTAAAAATATAGATGTTTTTGAGAAGTATAGAGTAACAGTTAAAAAATATGGAAATAACTGTTTACGACAAGCTATCTATGATAAAAATAAAAATTTAGCTCAAATGTTTTTAGATTATGGAGCTGATATAAATTACCATGAATATGAGATGGTTTTTACTGATAATTCAACTCCTGTGATGGTAGCTGTTCAAAGAAACTCTCTTGAATTAGTAAAATGGTTAGTAGAAAAGGGAGCTGATATTACAATTAAAAATAAATTTGGAGAAAGACCATATACAATAGCAGTTTTAAATAAAAATCAAGAGATGATAGAGTATATTAAAAGTTTAGAACCAGTAGATTTTCATAATGAAGAAGCTAGAAAAAGCATAATAAAAAAATATAAATTGCCAAAAGATATGGTAGAGTTCTTTGATAAGGGAGATTTAAAGATAGAGTTCTCTGAAAATATTGATAGTAAATATATTGAGTTTTTTAAATTAGAAGATACAGTTGAAATGATTTGGAAAAGAAAAAAATATCTCTCTTTAGTAAAGGATTTAGAAAATTATTGGTTACATCTTTTATGGTATTCTAAAGAAAAAACTTTGTATATTTTTGATGGAGAGCATGAGGAGATTTATAAAATAGGAGATTGGAGCTATTTTATAAATAATTGTGAGGAAATTGTTGAAAAGTTTTTAACTGAAGAACTGTAAAGGGGCTGATATTATGCTGGAGATATTTAAAATTAGTGTATCAGAACTTTATAGAAAGTCATTTAGAATAGCTATAATATTTTTATTAAATCTAGCTATTATCTTTGGAATAAATAAATTTGATATAAAAGTTGAAACCTTTACTATATTTATTCCAGTTATGTTGGGAACAGTTTTTATAGAGGAATGAAAAGGAAAAAGGGGAAAAGATATAGCAATAAATAGTTTAATCTATATAGTTATTTTCTCTTTAAATGCTTTTTTACTCTATAAACAGATAGAAATTTTAGATAGAAATGAGTTTTTAAGTAATAGTCAAATACTTTTCTTTAATCTAAAAACAGTATCTACTGATATTATAGTATCTATCTTTGTTATGGGATTTTTATATTCTTTAGTAAAAGATTTAGAGTGTAGAGTAGCTGTAATAGATATGTTTAGGTACTTTAAAGAAAAAGCTTCAAGAATTTTAGTCTTATTTTATGGAGTAATTTTTACTTTGTATATCTCTGTTTTAATATATTATGGATTAAATACTGATGTTTGCCATGATTTATTAAACTTATTTTTTCTTTTCTTTGTAACAATTTTTATTTGTTTTCTGATGTTAGTTTTTAAAAACTTTCTAATTTCAGATAGAAAAGATGAGGTTACTTATAGATTAAGAGAAAAATCTTTAGGATTTTATATGAAATCTATATTAAGTATAGGAGCAGTAATAGTTATATTTGGAACAGGATTATCTTTTTATTTTGTAATTAGTATTTTGGCAGATAAGATACTTTTATTGATAGTTTGGGGAGTATTAGTTTTATTGGTAATAACAGGATTAGAAATTTTAATTCTAAATATGTTAATTAAAATTAATGGAAGAGTTCAACCAAAATCAATGAATGTAAGAAAATTTTTCAATATTTTAATTATTAATATTATAGGGGGAATACTCTTAACAATTATTGTATTTATAGAATATAGTATTAATATGAATATAAATTTTATTCTTGAAAATGATTTCTTACATAATTTTTTACTTATTCTAATGATAAGTTTTATAGGGTTAGTTATAAATTTTCAAATACTAAGTGCTTTCATTGATAATCCACTTACTTTAGCTTTAAAAGATGGATTTTATTTAACTGCAAAATTTTTAAATCCTAAAGTTCTATTAATTTTAATAGGAGAAAATACTTTTTTAATGATTAGTATTCTAAATGGAAGTTTTACAGGGCTTATATACTTTATAAATTTAATTATATCATTTTATTTAATAGAGTTTTATTTAGATGAAAAGGAGAGTTTAATGTGTAATTACTGCTATAATATTCAACTATGGAAGAAATTTGATTCCCCAAAAGAATATTTAGACTGTATTGAATATATTAATCAACTTATAGAAAATGGTAACTTTGAATTAATTAAAGAGGAATCTACCTGTTCTCTAAACCAAGTAAAAACTGAAAAAGGTTGGGCTGATGAAATTATGGTTCATATAATACGTTGTAAACATTGTGGACAAATTTTTACTTGTGTTGTTAATACTTATAGAGGGAGTGGTTCATTTAGAAAAGGGAAATAATAAAAATAGTTTTTATAATCTTAAGTGAAAGGAAAGAATAATATAATTAAAACTCACAAGGAATATTAAATAGGAGAAAAAATGAAGAAAATCATCATTATAGGATTATTTTTTATAAACCTAATATCTTATGTTTTTTGCTATAAAATAGATTGTATAGATAACACAACAAACAATAAGGAGTGCATTAAAATGAGATGTAAGACATGCAAGGAATTAGGAAAATATGGTTATTCTAATTACCCTACAACACTTATAGAAAAAGGATTGGTTATAACTTCTTATAAAGGACATGAAATAAAATTTAAAAAAATAATTGTTAAATGTGAAGAATGTGGAGAATTATGGGCTTTTGAATATAGAGATAAAGCTTATCCAAAACTTCTTTCAAGTTTAAATAAAATTTTTGAAATTGAATATAAAAAAGGCTCTTCTAATTGTACCAGAACTGAAGATTTAGATAAAGTAATGAAAGATATTCTAGTAAATATTCCTATAACTCTTAAAGATGAAATTTAAAAATTAATTAAAATATCAAAAATAAAGGAAATGATAAAATGGGAATACAAATAATTTTAATTATATTTTTAATTATGGCTGTTTTTTATACCTTTATATACTTTCTATTTATAAGAAAATATGAAGATTTAAGAAAACTTTTTATATTGAATAAACTCTATGATATTTTTATTATAATTCCAGGATTTTTTATAGGCTTTTATAGTTTAATATTTTTTAGAATCTTAATTCTTGTAAATCTTCTAAGCATTATTTATATAGTTATTAAAGTTATTAAAAATAAAGAGCCTAAAAGAAAAATTATATATGCAATAGTTAGTCATTCAGAATGGTTAATCTTTTTTTAAAAGATTTTATATTTTAAAGATGGCCTGATAAAAAAATCAGACCACTCATTAAGATATAAAACAGAGGAGGAGATTTTTATGAGATATACTGAAAATGAAAGAATAGAGATTATAAAATTTATAGAGAAAAATTTTGGTAAAGTTGAGGAGATATATGAAATTGGATATGATAATTATTATTTAGATGTAGCTCAAATTAATCCAACAGAGGAAAAACCATATTACACACTTATAACTCTTGGAATGGGAGAATATGAGATGTATAACCAAAATAATGAAAATTTTTCAAGTTTTGCAGAGCTTATGATTTCTTTCCCTCCTGACTGGAATTTTGATGATAAAAATTATACTTGGGCAATAGATGAATTAATACAATTAACATATATTCCATTTACTTACTTTTTCGCATATGAGTGGGGACATTTAGAAAATAATTTTGAGCCTTTTAATTCTAAAACTAATTTAAGTGCAGTAACTATATTATATCCAGAAATGAAAGAAGAAAACTCTGGACTTTTAAAACTTGAAAATAGAGATTTACAATTTTATCAAATAGTTCCTTTATATGATGAGGAATATACTTTTGCTTTAAAAAATGGAATGAAAAATTTATTGTTACTAGATGTAGAGAAAAAAATAAACTATGTTGTAGATATGCAAAGAGAAAAAGTTCTTGAATATTCAGAGGAAGAAAAAGAGTTGCAAAATGATATTATGGATTCATCAGAATGGCATTTAGGAGATTACTATTCAAAAGGAATAGAGGTAGATGAGATAAATATATATAATCACTTAGCTATCTTTCTTCGTTGGTGTATGGAAAATAATTTTTTAAGTGATAATTTCTTAAAAGCTTATGGTAAAGAGTTTGAAAAATACACTTCTCAAGATTTTATTGATTTAAGAGAGTTGGTAAAATATAGGTTAAAAGGAGATTTAAGAAAATCATTCTTTAATGATGTAGGAAAAGAATTTATTAGATATTACTATGACTATGATTTTGATAATGAAGATTTTTTCCCAGGAGATATAGACAACTATGCTAAAAGAATCTTTGGAGAGGAGAAATATTATTCCCCAGAATTAAAAAGAGAAGCTTATTTATATCTAAATTTTGATGAAAAATATTATCAAGATATGAAAGAGGTTATAGATAAAGTCTATAACAAATGGTTAAAAGAGTTAGAAAGTTATAAAAATTAGGAGAATCCTATGGAAAATTATAAGATTAAAAGCAAGATAAATATTTTATCAAAAATAATAGATAGTATTTTTATAAGTTTTTCTTGCTTTGTAGTTTATTTTGGATTAAAAACAAAAGTTACTTTCTCTAAAAATAGTTATATAATTTTTACAATTTTATTGGCAATTTTTTATGGTTGGATATTTATAAGAGATTTTATTTTATATAAGACTATGAAGATTACTCATTATGAATTAATATTTTTTTATCCAATTTTAAGAAAAGAAGTTAGAATTAAGAAAAAAGATATAGAAAAAATAAAATTTATAGAAAGTGAATTTATACCTAAAATTCATCTTTATTATTACAGAGTTAAAATAATTGTAGAAGATAAAAGTTATATTATATCCTCAAGAGATTATAAAAATTTTTGGGATATATTAGATAATATAGGGACAAAATTGCCAAAAAGAACTATTGAAAGTTATAGGAGAAATACTAGATTGTAGAAAGGAAGAGATTATTTGAAAATTTTAAAAGTAGAAACTAATAAGAAAAAATATATTGATTTATTGTTATTAGCTGATGAAGAAGAAAAAATGATTGATAAATATCTTGAAAGAGGAGAAATGTATATTCTTGATGATAATGGAGTAAAGGCAGAGTGTGTTGTAACAGATGAGGGGAATGGAATATTAGAAATAAAAAATATAGCAACTTTACCTAATTGGCATAAGCAAGGTTATGGAAAGAAATTAATAGAGTTTATAATAAAAAAATATTCAAAAAATTATTTAGTCATACAAGTAGGAACGGGAGATAGTCCAACTACTATCCCTTTTTATGAAAAGTGTGGTTTTAAAAAATCTCATATTATAAAGGATTTTTTTATTAAAAATTATGATAAGCCTATAATTGAAAATGGAGTTCAATTAGTAGATATGATATATTTGAAAAAAATTTTGAAAAGAGGGGAGTAAATGAGTGAGAAAATTTATATAGAAAGAGAAAGCAAAGTTAGATTGTGGTTTGAAATGTGGTTACAAAAAGAAAATAAGGGTATAGAAAATATATTTTCAGAATCAGCAATTTATATAGAAAGTTGGGGACCTCAATATGATAATTTATCAGAAATTACTTATTGGTTTAATGAGTGGAATCAAAGAGGAACAGTAAAGAAATGGGATATATTAAAATTTACTCACAATAAAGATAAAACTCTTGTTGAGTGGAAATTTTTTTGCGAAATGAATGATGGGGAAATACAAAAGTTTGATGGTATTTCTATAATAAAATGGAATGATTTTAATAAAATTATTTATTTAAAAGAATTTGGTTGTAATGATGATACTTATAACCCTTATGAAGAAAAGAGAAAATCTAAAAAATATAATTGGTTTTAGATATAGGAGTAAAAATGAAAAAATTAGATGATGTAAAACTTGGAAAATTTTTAAGTCTTATTCTTAGACATAAACCAGAAACAATAGGAATAACTTTAGATAAAAATGGCTGGGCAGATGTAAAAGAGTTGATAGAAAAAATAAAACTTTCTGGAAGATATATTGATATGGAAATACTAGAAAAAATAGTTAGAGAAAATAATAAAAAGAGATATTCTTTTAGTGAAAATAAAGAAAAAATAAGAGCTAGTCAGGGACACTCTATTGAAGTAGAATTAAATTTAAAAGAAATGACACCTCCAACTATTCTATATCATGGAACAGCAACTAGATTTTTGGAAAGTATTAGAGAAAAAGGGATAATAAAAGGGAATAGGCAATATGTTCATCTATCTAAAGATATAGAAACAGCTAGAAATGTTGGGAAAAGACATGGAGAAGTAGTCATTTTACCAATAGATATAGAGGGCTTGAAGAAAATTGGACATAAATTTTATCTATCAGAGAATAAAGTTTGGTTAAGTGATGATATTCCAAGTAAGTATATTTTATGGGATAAGATTATTTTTTAATAAGTAGAGAGGAAAGAGAATGATTGAATTTGGTAAAGAGCATAGTAAAACCTGGATAGAACTTATGACAGCTTATCAAGATTATAAGATTAAAATTTTTAATTGGACTAAAGAAGATATAGATGTAAAATATAATGATTTACACATAGAACTCAATCAATCTTTGGTTAAAAGAGATTTACATAAAAGATTACTAATAATGGACTTTCTAAGAGGAACTGATATGTGGGACGAAAGTGTAATATTATCTGTTTTTAAAGAGTTAACTGAAATTGCTTTACATGACCAAGAAGTAATTGCGTCTTATGCAAGAATGATATTGAAAAAAATTAAACATCATTCAAAACAAATAGAAATAGCAAAGCAAGTATTTATATTAGCAGAGAAGGAAGAAAAACAAAAAGACCCAGATTATGATATTTTCCATAATGGTTATATGCTTTTATTTGATTTAGGTTATAAAAAAGAACTTCAACAGTTTATAGATAAATATAAAAATTTTATTTAAAATAAATAAAATTATAAAGGGAGTTTTATTATGAAGAATATATATTGTTATCAAAGAATTGAGGGAAGATATATCCCAGGTATTATTAAAAATGGAAATTATTTTTTTTACAACAGTAGCTCTTTATGAAAATGGTGTAATTAATTGTTGGGAAAAAGTGGAATTTCAGGATATTAAAGAAGTTATTGATAAAGATTGGTTATGTTGTGAAATTCCAAATGGAAAAAATATTTCTATTTTTGAAGTTGGAGATTATGTTATAAAATCAGCTAATTGGGAGTATAATAAAGATACATATTATAAATCTATTATAGAAAATATAAAAGAGTTAAATCCTTATATAGAAGAAATTAACAAAATAGTTAAAAAAATTCCAAAGGAAGATTATAAAAAAGAGATGATGATTACTTCTACTCCATTTAAAATGGAGCATAAATCTAAATTATATAGCTGGTTTGATGGAGATGATACTTTTATTTTTTATAATTTTGGAGAGAAATTATATTTAACTACCTTAATAGCTTATGAGGATAAAACTTTTAAAATTGGAATGTTAGAGGAAAAATATTTTTCTTTAGAAGAAATAAAAGAGATGTTTGATAAAAATATTCTTACAACAGAGGTAAAAGATAGATTTTTTATAAAAGATTTTGCAGAGATAGAAATAGAAAAAATTAATTATTTTGTAGAAAAAAGCCAAAAATTTAAAGAAGTAGAAGATATGATGAAAAAAGTTTGTGAAGAAGAAACAACTCTTGAATTATGTAGAGAAGCATATTTTGAGTATTTGGCTGACCCTTGTGATTATACAAAAGAGAAATTAAGAAAAACTTATGAAGCTGTTCCTGAACATGAAAGAATGTATTTAGGGGATATGGATTCTAAAGATTGGGACTACCAAAGAATTTTATATTCTGATAAAAAAAGAGAAGTATAAGGAGGAACTATGGATATAAAATATTTTAAAAATGTGGATTTTAATACTGATTATCTTGAAACTAGAATAGAATTTCAAAATAGGGAAATAGAGCTTGATATAAATACTGATGTAGTTCTTGGAAAAGATAGTTGGGTAAAAGAATACGAAGAATATATTTCTAAATTAGAAGTTTTTAAAGAAAAAATTGATAAAGAGATTATAAAAGATTTTGAAAATGATGGAATAACAAAAGAATGGGTTGATTTTCATTTGGAAGAATTAGGAGAAGCTATTGAAGAAGAAAGATTACTTGAAAGGTGTGATAAAAAATTATCTTTAGATAGGCAAGTTCTTTCAATAATAAAACTTAGAAGAATAGGAATTTATCCTGAATATGAAGATTATGCTATTTGGGATTATATTCTTGATGATGAGATAAGTGATGAAATTTTAGTTATAGTTACTGATAAAAATGGAGAAATAGTAGATATTACTTGGGAAAGTTAAAATTTCATTTCTCCATTAAGTTAGAGATGGAGGATAATTTATGTATAAAATAATGTCAAATAATTTGACTGATTATGAAGCTATAAATCAGATAGAAGAAATTAATAGAATATTTAATGATAATAATATAGTAATTATGCCAGACTATCATGCTGGAAAAGGTTGTGTAGTAGGAACTACTATGCTGATAACTGATAAAGTTTGCCCTAATCATGTAGGTGTAGATATTGGTTGTGGAATAGCTGGATATAAAATAGATAAAAGATATTTTAAATTTCATATAGAGAAATTAAAAGAGTTAGATGATATAATAAGAAAAAATATTCCAAGTGGTTTATCAATAAATAAGAGAAAATCAAAATTTATACCTAAAGGTTATGAGATAAAATTAAGAGCTAAGGTAGATAGACAGGCTATGGATAGAGCTTATTTAAGTTTAGGAACTCTTGGTGGAGGAAATCATTTTATAGAAGTAGGAGAAAATGAAGAGTGTTATATTCTATTTGTTCACTCTGGAAGTAGAAATTTAGGAGTTCAAGTAGCAAGTTATCATCAAAATATCGCAATAGATACTTGTAATAAAGAGAGAGTAGAGTATATTTATAATATAACTAAAAATGTAACTCCAGAAGAAAGAGAAAAAATGATAGAGGAATATAAGAAAGAAAATCCTCATATTCCTAATCCAAGCTGTTATTTAAAAGAAAGTTATTTAGAAGATTATCTTTTTGATATGAGAGTTATGGAAGAGTTTGCTTGTTTAAATAGAGAGATAATGATAAAAACTATTTTAGAAAAGTTGGATATTCCCTTTGTTAAAGGAAATTATATAGAGAGTACTCATAATTATATAGAGGATTATAAAGGACTTCATATTTTAAGAAAAGGTGCTACATCAGCTAAAAAGAATGAAAGAGTTATAATTCCTTTAAATATGAGAGATGGAATTATCATAGGAATAGGAAAGGGTAATCCAAAATGGAACTATTCAGCTCCACATGGTGCTGGAAGGATTCTTAGTAGAAAAAAGGCTAAAGAAAATCTATCTTTAGATGAGTTTAAAGAAACTATGGAAGGAATATTTACTACCTGTATATCTAATAGTACCTTAGATGAATCTCCTATGGCTTATAAACCTATGGAAGAGATTTTAGAAGTTATT
Organism: Fusobacterium perfoetens ATCC 29250; assembly: GCF_000622245.1. Taxonomy (NCBI): domain Bacteria; kingdom Fusobacteriati; phylum Fusobacteriota; class Fusobacteriia; order Fusobacteriales; family Fusobacteriaceae; genus Fusobacterium; species Fusobacterium perfoetens. The sequence goes on from NZ_KK211416.1 coordinate 263,162, forward strand.
GGAGATACTATTGAAATAGAGGAGATAGTAAAACCAATTTATAATTTTAAAGCTAATTAAAATTTTAAAATTAAATTGTGGAGAATAGAAATGAAAAAATTATATATAATTAAAGGAACAATGGGAATTGGAAAAACAACTGTATCAAAGTTATTAAAAAATTCTTTAGATAGAAGTGTTTTTTTAGATGGAGATTGGTGTTGGGATATGTCTCCTTTCATAGTAAATGAAGAAACTAAAAAAATGGTTATTGATAATATAATTTATCTTTTAAATAATTTTTTAAAATGTAGTGAATACAAGAATATAATTTTTTGTTGGGTATTAAATTTAAAAGAAGTAGAGAAAGAAATATTAAGTAGGTTAAATTTAGAAAAAGTAGAAGTATTTTCTATTTCTTTAGTATGCAATGAGATAGAATTAGAGAAAAGATTAAAAAAAGATATAGAACTAGGATTACGAAAAGAAGAAATTATACTGAAAAGTAAGGAGAGATTAAAAGATTATAAAAATCATGAGGGGATAAAAATAGAAGTTTCTAATTTAACTCCTGTTGAAATAGTAAATATAATAAAAAATATAAAATAAGATTAAAAAAACTACAAAATAAAAATAGAAAAATTATTTAAAAATGAGAAAATTTTATATTAAACTAAAAAATAATATATAATTTTAAAGATAATTAAGGAGAACTCTATGGGAATTTTAACTAAGAAAATAATTAAAGAATTAGAAAAACAAGAATATGCAGTTGATGTCCTACCAATACTAGATAAATTTCAAGTTAAAAACAACTATTCTGATGAAGAGATGGATAATGATTTAGATGTTGCCCTTTGGAGAGCCTATGCTTATAATAATGTTAATAAATATGAGTTTTTTGAATTGACAGAAAAAACTCTTTCTAAAGTTAAAGAAGAAGGAATAAATAATAGTGAGTGGTGTTGTACATATGCTTGTGCAATAGTTTATTTAAGAAGATTTGAAGAAGCTTTAGAATATTGTAAAAGAGCAGTAGAATTAAATCCTAAATATCCATGGGCTTGGTTAGAACTAGCAAAACTTTATTATAAGTTTAATTTATTAGATGAAGCTTATAAAGCAATAGAAACTGGACTTCAATTAAGACCTAATGATTATACTTTTTTAACTTTAAAAGATGATATAGATAATGATAGAGGATTTGCTTTTTGTCTTACTCATTATGTTGATGAAGAAGTAGATAATGATGAATCAGAAGACGACCTTCTTAATATTGATGATGAGAAGCTATACAATGAATTTTTAAGTAGAAGTGATATAGAAAAAGAAATTATTATTTTAGATGAATTAGAAAAATTCCAAGAAATAATAGATTTAATTAATTCTCTTCCTAATGAAAAACTAACAGCTGGAGTCTTATATTCTCTTTCTAAAGCATATAATAATAATTCTGAACCAGAAGAAGCTATAAAAGTTTTACTTAGACTGAAAGCTAATGAAGAGAATACAGCTCTTTGGAATCATAGAATGGCTTATTCTTATTTATGTTCAAATAATTTAGAGGAAGCTGAAAAATATATTGTAAAAGCCTTAGAAATAGAGCCTGAAAGAAAAAATTCAATAATGATGTATAGATTAATATGCTCAAAGATAGGAAATAGTAAAGTTGAATCTGGAGAATCTGAAGTTGGATTAAAATACCTTTTAAAAGCTAGAGATTTAGCAACTGATGAAGAAACTATTATTTTAACTGAAAGAGATTTAGGCTGGGCATACGACCATATAAAAGAATATGAAAAGGCATATAATCACTTACAAAATGTTGTTGCTTTAGGAAGAGATGATATTTGGTTACATTCTGAATTAGGATTTTGTTTAGGTGGATTAGAAAAATATCAAGAAGCTATAAAACATTTTGAAAAAGCTATTGAAATGGGAAGAAATGACGATTGGATATATGCAAGACTTGGAACTATGTATGAAAGATTAGAAAATTATGATAAAGCTTTAGAAATTTTCTTAAAAGGACTTGAAGCTGAAGAAAAAAATTCAGAAATTTGGTTACTTTCAGAGATAGCTTGGATTTATAATAATAAAAAATCAGATTTTTCTAAGGGATTTGAATATTTAGAAAAAGCTAAAAAATTAGGTAGAGATGATATTTGGATAAATTCAGAATTTGGTTGGTTATATAATCATTTAAAAGATTATCTAAAGGGATTAAAACATATATTGAGAGCTAAAGAGTTAGGAAGAGATGATGAATGGATTAATTATGAAGTTGGATTTTCTCTTAATAGAATGAATAGAGAGGAAGAAGCACTAGAATATTTATTAAAATCTGAAAAATTAGGTAAAAATGATGAATGGCTTTACTCTGAAATTGGATATTGTCTTGATTGTTTAAATAGATATGAGGAAGCTTTTCCTTATTTAATAAAAGCTAGAGATAAAAGAGATGATGAGTGGATTAATTCTGAAATAGGTTATTGTTTAAATAGATTAGATAGATACGAAGAAGCTATTTTATATTTACAAAAAGCTAAGACTTTAGGAAGAAAAGATGATTGGTTATTTACTGAAATAGGATTTTGCTTAAAAAATTTAGAAAGATATGAAGAAGCTTTAGAATATCTATATAAAGCTGAAGAATTAGGAAAAGATAATGATTGGATTAATGTTGAAATAGCTGAATGTTTAACAGAAATGGATAAGTTAGAAGAAGGAATTATAAGACTTAAAAAAGCTCTTACTTATGAAGATTGTGATAAACTTTATATAAACTCTGAAATAGGAAGAATATTAGGAATAGAGGAAAATTATGAAGAAGCTTTAAAATATTTATATGAAGCTGAAAAATTAAAAAGTGATGATACTTGGGTTCTTTCAGAAATAGCTTGGAACATATTAAATATAGCTGATGAAATGGAAAGTAGTAAAGATAAGTTAGAGAATTATAAAAAAGGATTGGAATATTTAATTAAAGCTCAAGAGTTAGGAAAAGATGATAAATGGATTAATGGACAAATTGGGTTTGCTTATATGAAACTTGAAAAATTTAAAGAAGCCATAAAATATTTTGAAAAAGCTAGATTTATAGAGCCTGATGATGAGTGGATATTATATAATTTAGGGGCAACTTATAGAAAGTTTGGAGAAATATCAAAGGCAATAGAGTTATTAAATATAGTTTTAGAAATAGGAGAATTTAAAGGTTGGACAGAATTAGAACTTGCTTGGTGTTATGCTCTAATTGATGAAAAAGAAAAAGCACAAAAATATTTAGAGGAAGTTGATTTATATATTGGAGGAGAAATTGCAAAATCTTTAGAAATTAAAAAAGAGTATGATACAGTTAAACAATTAATTTCTAATAAAAGTTTTTTATCTTGAAATTATCTAAAGTAAAAGATTTTTATATAAAGATATGTTAATTTAAAATCTTTTATAAATAATTGACTTTACTCTAAAATTAAATTATACTTTAATATAAAATAAATGTATAATATTTAAAAATTAATTAAGGGAGGTTATACTTATGTCACTGGTAACTAAAGAATGGGCTAAAGAATTTGAAGAAGCAGAATATCTTGATGAAATAATAAAAGGATTAGAAGCCTTACAAAAAGAGAATAATTATACAGATGAAGAGATGGATAATGATTTAGATGTTGCCCTTTGGAGAGCTTATGTTTATAACAATATGGATATGTATGAATATTATGAACTTTCAGAAAAAACTCTTGCTAAAGTGAAAGAAGAAGGTGTAAAAAGTGGAGTTTGGTGTTATAGATATTCTTGTGCATTAGTTTACCTTAGAAGATTTGATGAAGCTTTAGAATATAGTAGATTAGGGACTAAGATAGAGCCTAATTATCCTTGGGGTTGGTTACAACTTGGAAGACTATGTTATAAATTTAATCTTTTAGATGAAGCTTTTAGAGCTATAGATAAAGGATTGGAGCTTGTACCAAATGATTATGAATTTTTAACATTAAAAGATGATATAGAAAATGATAGAGGATATGCTTATGCAAACTCTCACTATATAAATGAAGAAGCAGATAAAAACCTAGAAGAAAGATTAATAAATATTGATGATGAAAATTTATATAATCAATTTTTAAATAAAAGTGATTTAGAGAAAAAGTTAGATATGTTACATAAGGATAATCAACATAAAGAAATTATCAATATAATTACCTCTCTTCCAAAAGAAGAATTAACTTATGATATTCTTGGAAAACTTGCAAGAGCATATAATAATAATGATGAATATGAAAAAGGAATGGAGATTTTACTTTCATTAAAAGATGAGGGAGAAAATACATCTCTTTGGAATTTTCGTATAGGATATTCTTGTTATTATTCTGGAAAACTTGAAGAAGCTCAAAAATATTTTGAAAGATGTTTAGAGCTAAATCCTGATGAACCAGATGGAGATACTCTTTTAAGATATACTTATTCTGATTTAGGAAATAAAAAAATAGAAGAGGGAAAAAACGAAGAAGCTATAGAGTATTTTAAAAAAATATTATCTATTGCAAAAGATGATGAAGGAATTATCTATGGAGAATCTGAACTAGCTTGGGCATATGACTATATGAAAGAATATGAAAAAGCCTATGAACATTTACAAAAAGTAGTAGAGTTAGGAAGAGATGATATTTGGTTACACTCTGAATTAGGATATTGTTTATCAGGATTAAATAGATTTGAAGAAGCTGCTGAAGAATATAAGAAAGCTATAGAGCAAGGAAGAGAAGATAGTTGGATATATGGAAGATTGGGATTAGCTTATAGAGAATTAGAAAAATATGACGAAGCTATGGAAAGTTACCAAAAAGGTTTAGAAATAGATTCGGAAGATATTTACATTACTTCTGAAATAGCTTGGATATATGATAATGTAAAAAATGATATTGAAAAAGGGTTAGAATATCTTAATAAAGCTAAAGAACTAGGAAGAGATGATATTTGGATAAATTCAGAATTTGGTTGGGTGTATAATCATATTAGAGAAAATGAAAAAGCTTTATTATATATAGAAAAAGCTATGGAATTAGGAAGAAATGATGAATGGATTTATTTTGAAAAAGGTTATGCTCTTGCTAGAATAAATAAAATAGAGGAAGGAATAGAGTGTTATAAAAAAGCTAAAGAATTGGGAAAAAATGATGTAGGAGTCAATGCTGAAATTGGATATTGGCTAAATGCTTTAGGAAAAAATCAAGAAGCTCTTGAGTATTTAGAGATAGCCAAAGAATTATTAGGAAAAGATGATTCATGGATAGATTCAGAAATAGGTTTTTCTTTAAATAGGCTAGATAGATATGAAGAAGCTGTTTTATATTTACAAAAAGCTAAATCTTTAGGAAGAGAAGATGAGTGGATATTTACTGAAATAGGTTTCTCATTAAAGAAATTAAAAAAATATGAAGAAGCTTTAGAAAATTATTTAAAAGTAGAAGAATTAGGAAGAAATGATGATTGGATAAATGTAGAGATAGCTGAATGTCTTGGAGAATTAGGAAATATAGAAGAAGCCATTATAAGATTAAAAAAAGTACTTACATTTGAAAATTGTGATAAAATATTGATAAATTCTCAAATAGGATATTTATATGGAAAACTAAATAAATCTAAAGAAGCTTTAAAATATCTATTTGAAGCTGAAAAACTTGGAAGAAAAGATATTTGGTTGTATTCAGAAATAGGTTGGAATTTATCAGATGATTCTACAAAATATAATGAAGCTTTTGAGTATCTTAATAAGGCAATAGAATTAGGAAGAGATGATAACTGGATTTTTGGACAAATAGGATTTGTTTCATCAAAACTTAATAAGAAAAAAGAAGCACAAAAATATTTTGAAAAAGCTTTATTTATAAATCCAGATGATACTTGGGTTGCATATCATTTAGGTGTGGTTTATAGAAAAGGTGGAGAAGTTCAAAAAGCTATAGAAGTTTTAGAAAATAGTTTAGAGAACACATTATTTAAAGGTTGGGTAGAATTAGAACTTGCTATTTGCTATGCTTTAATAGAAGATAGAGAAAAAGCTCAAAAATATTTAGAGATTGCTGAATCATTTATAGGAGGAGAAAAAGAAAATTCTTCTGATGTAAAAAAAGATTTCGATATGGTAAAACAATTATTACAACCACTAAATTTATTATCATAATTTAATATGAAAAGAGTTGATAGAAAACAGAACTTATCAACTCTTTTTTATATAAAAATAACTTATTTTTATCTTTTAATTATAATAAAAATATGATATAATACTCAACAGAAAAACATATTTTTACAATGCTAAGAGAGGTGATGCCCAAAGTAAAATTATTTTAAAAAGAATAATTTTATTATGGGTATTTTTTTTATTAAAAAATATTTAATTATGGAGGAGAATATGGAAAATCAAAAAAGTATTGTACTAGATTATTTAGAAAGTGGTTTAAAGAAAAAGAATGAGATAATGTTTAATTTAAAAAATATGGAGAAATTTAATTTTTCTAAAAATAAAATTTATATCTTTATTTTTCTGCATATTGTTACTATATTAGGATTTTATATAATATTTTATATAATTAGTGAACCTGTTTTTTATTATAAAAATTTTATGGAATATATATTAAGCCCTGTATTGTCTGTAATTAATATTATAGCAATTATATATATGATTGCACTTATTATAACATTAAAACAAAGAGTAATTAAAATATATTTTGATAACTCATATATAAAAATAAAATTATTTAAAAAAGTATATTTTGATGATATTGCAACAATTAGAGTTTCTCAAATAAAAAATAAAGTAGAGATAGGGATAATAAAGTATAATGGAGAAAACATCACTTTAGATACAGAAATAAAAAATCCTAACTCTATTCAAAAAATTACAAAAGAAGATGAAAATTTTGAAAAATTTTTAGTAATATTAAAAGAAACTTTTAAAGAAAAGCTTATAGTGGAGGAATATCAGAGAGAAGCTACTAAAAAATCTATTTTAAAAATTATCGGAAAAGTTATAGTTGTATATATTATAATAAATTTACTTTCATCTCTAACTAGTAAAATGATGACAAATTATACAAGAGGAAAAGATTTTTCGAGAAATGGTGTTGAGATTGAAACTTATGATGGTGGATATGCAGAAATTCCTTATAAATACGGACAAAGAAATGGAATAGCAAAATATTATACAAGTGATAAAAGACTTGAAAAAGAGGTTGAATATAAAAAAGGAGAAAGAGTATTTGAAATTGAATATGATAAAAATGGAAAACTTTATATGGAAACAAAATATAAAAATGATAAAATAGAACATCATCAAAGTTACTATCCAAATGGAAATATAGATATGGAATTTATACATGAAGATAATTATTGTAAAGAGAAATATTATTCAGAAGATGAAGTTCTTGTTAAAGAGGAAAATTATAAAGATGAGAAACCTCATGGAAAAAGAACTGTTTATTATCCAAATGGAAAAACTTTTATAGAACTAGAATATAATATGGGAAAAGTAGTTTGGCCTATTAAGGTTTATGATAAAGATGGAAAATTAAAATTAGAAGAAGTAGCAAGAAGTTCAGATAATTTTATTGAAAGAAAAATATATAATAATGATGGAAAACTTAAAGATACACAAATTATTAAAAAAGAAGATTTAGAAGTTTGGGAAATATATTATAATAAAATTCGTGCTCTTAACTACTTTACACAAAAAGGAGTTATGGAAAAGGAAATTGAACTTTTAGAAAAAATATAGATAAGGTGATTGTATGAAAAAAATAATACTTGGATTTTTAATTCTCTCTTCTTTAGCTTTAGCAGATAAACACCCTGATAAAAGAGCTGACTTGTATCTTAAAAATGGAAAATATTATTCTCCAGACATTAATGATGTTTTTACAGGGACTCTAATTTATGCTACAAAACCAGAAAATATAGATTATCTTGAGATAATTTATAGAGATGGATTAATTTCAGAGGAAAAAGAGCTTTATGAAAGTGGTGCTATAAAAAAATTAACAAAATATGATGAAGAGGAAGATGCCTATTTAGAAGAAAAATATTATGAGGATGGAACTTTATCTCAAAGAAAATTAATAAAAGATGGACAAGAAAGAATAGTTTTTATTAATGATAACAATATTCCTAATGATAGAAATTATTTTTCTTTTGATGGAAGATTAGATAAAAAATTAGAAGTGAATGGCAATGTCCGAATAAGATATAGAAAAGAAGATAATTTTGTAAATGATGCTGACCTTTATTCTAAATTTTATAATGATATTAATATAAAAGAGGAAAAAACAGGAAATTTAGAAAATTTTTCTAGAAAATATGAATATGGACTTTTAGTTAATGAAAGTTATAGTAAAGTCAATGAGAAAGAAAAAATCATAAAACAAATAAATTTTGAAGATAATATTTTGACTGTAACAGAAGATAATAAAGAAACAAAATATTATTTGAATGGTAATAAAAAATATGAAGATATTACCTTCAAAGATAAAAATAATATTTTACATAATGAAACAAGATATTTTGATGAAAGTGAAAAAATAATTTCTGAAAAAATATATTTGAATAATGATTTAAAGAAAGAGTATAAAGATAAAGATTATGAAAATTATAGGGAAAGATTAAATAAAAATCTTCCTTATACTATAAAGTATCCAGATGGAAAAATAGCTTATGAAAAATATCTTACTAAAGATAATAAAACAATAGAAAAATATTTTTCAAAAAATGGAACTTTAACTTTTTCAGGAGAATATTATCCTAATATCTATAAGAAAAGTATAAAAAAATTAATAAGTGAATATGATGATGGACTTGAAGCAAAAGTTGAGTTACCTAAAAATATAAAAAGATATACAGTTGAGGGAAAACTTATATATGAATCTAAGTTTGAAGAAAATGAAAAATTTACTAAATTTCATAAAATAAGTTATCATAAAAATGGAAAAATTTATTATGACGAATTAGAAACAATAGATAATACAACAGATATAATGGTTAGAGAATTAAAAAGATATGATGAAAAAGGAAATTTAGAATACAGTCTAAAATTAGACAATAAAATAAAAATCGAAAGTGCATATAGAGATAATAAAATTCAATATAAATACGAATTAAAAAAAGAAGATGGAGACCTAATAGAAGAATATAGTATTTACTATAAGAATGGAAAGAAAAGATATTCAAGTGAATATCATACAAATTATAGAACAGGAAAAGGATTTAGTTATATAAGAACTTATGATTTAGTTGGAAAAATGAAAAAAGAATCTAAGAGAGAATATCAATATTAGGAGAAATTATCTATGAAAGAAAAAAATAATATTAAATTTAAAATAATAGTATTTTTATTGATTGCTTTAGGAATAGGAAATGAATTTTATCCCTATAAAAAAGTTATACAAGACTATCGAGAATATAAAAAGAGAATAGCTCCATATACTGCAGATAGAGAGGTATTTTATCCTGACGGAGTTTTAAAATATAAAAAAGAGGGAAAAAAAGAGGAGTATTATCATAGAAATGGTGCTTTAAGAAGGGTAGAAGAAAATTCTAAAGGTGATACTAGATATGATATTGGAGGAAATATTATAGAAAGATTTGCCCAAGAAGAGAGTAAAGTAGAAAATGGTGTAGATAAAATATACTCTGTTAATGGGAATATAGTAGCAGAATCTAATTATAAAAATGGAAAATTAGATGGAAGTAAAAAAATATATTTCATTGACTCAAAAGATATTTTTGCAGAAGAAAATTATAGAGATGGAATGAAAGTAGGGGAACAAAAATATTATTTTAAAAATGGAGATATAGAAGTTTATGAGAAATATGATGAGAATGGAAAATTAAAAATTAAAAATGAATTTTTCTTTTCAGGAGAACCAAAATCTTCTTATGATTTCACAGAAAAAAATAGAAGAGAAAGTATAGAGTATAATGAAGATACTAAAAAAATAAAAGAGAAAGAGATAATTTTATACTCTGATAATGAAGAAATATTAGAAGAAATTAAAGAACACTATAACGAAAATGGAGTTAAAAAATATACAACAAGAGAAGTAAAAAAATCTAATTTAGAAGAAACAAATATTTATTATGAAAATGGAAATCTTCAATATACTTATTATGAATTATTTGGTAAAAGAATGCCTGTTGGAAAAATATATTATAAAAATGGAAATCTTGATACTAATAATTATTATGATGAAACTAATAAAAAACTTATATCAGAAAAATATTTTGAGAATGGGAAACTTGAATCTAAAACTATTCATAAAAATAAAGAGATGATTAGTGATATAGAATATTATATAGAATATAGAAATAATGGAAAGAAATTTTATGAGGTAAAAAAAGTAGGGGATAAGAAGATAGAAAAGTTTTATGGAAAAACAGAAAAATTATTATATGAAAATGTGATAGAAGGTGATAAATAATGGAAAATCTATATGATAAACTTTGGGAAAATACAAAAACTTGGAAATTTGACCCCTTTGTATTTATAGTCTGTTTATTTACCTTAAAAAATTATCTTATATCAATTCCACTTAACCTTAGTATACTTATTTTTTATTGTATGTTAAGTGAAAAATATACTATTAAACATTCAAAAAAGTTTTTTTTATCTTATTTATTATGGGGAATAGTATTTTTAATTCTGATTATTATAATAACTGTTCCTGTAATATTCTTTTTAGGATTTGATGATGCTGGAAGTATAAGCTCTGAAACAAAAACTTTTATAATGTCTGGCTCTCTTCCTATGATATTTAGTAGTATAAAAATTTTATTTTCAGTAATTTTATCATATAAATCTCAAAAATGTAAAAGATTGGCATATGAAGAATATGAGGAATCTAAAAAGGGAGAGGAGGAAAATTTGTGAAAAAAATAATTGCTTTAGGAAGTTTAATTTTAACTTTATGTAGTTGCAGCTTTTTAGAGCCAAAAACAGAAGTGGGAGCTTATGGAATGGAAGCAGCAGCTTTAGCTCTTTCTCCAATAATTTATCCAATTGTCAAAGTAAAAGAGGAATTTAAGTTCCAAGTGGAACAATCTCAAGAGGAAAAAGAGAGAAAGCAAGGCTTAACAACTGTACCTGGAAAATCAAAATCACAAGGATATTTTAGTAGTGATTGGTTTATGGGAAATTTTTATAGGAATGAATATGTTATATATGATATTTTTTCTGACAAAAGTGGATTTATTACAGAAAGAAAAGGGTATCTTCCAAGTGGACAATTAATAGTCCATGAAAAATTTAGAAGAAGAAAAAAAGTTTATGAAAAAGTATATTATCCAAATGGAAAACAATATTATTTAGTAGACCATGATAATTCTCAATATATATCTTATGATATAAATGGAAATTTAACAAAAAATTTAACAGGAAAAGAAAAGTTAACTAGAGAATACAATGGAGAAACTTTAATTAAAGAAAGTTACTCTAAGGGAGAAATGGGATATTGGAAAAATTATTATGATACAGGAGCTCCTAAAGGAGTAGAAGTAACAAATATGATTCTTGAAGACCAAAAATTATTTTCAGAAGCTGAAAAAACATTAAAAGATTGGAATGAAGTTTATGAAGAGGTAAGAAAATCTGAAAAAACAAAATATAATGGAAAATATAGAATTTACTCACCAAACGGTGATATTTATGCAGATTTTAATTTCAAAAATGGATATGCTATTGGAGAGCAAAAACAATATTATTGGAATAGTAAAAAATTATTTTCAAAATTTATATATGTAAATGGAAATTTAGAAAAAATTATATACTATTTTAAAAATGGAAAGATTAAAGAAATCCATGATAATAACTCATATAAAAGCTATAATTTAGCTGGACAATTAATAGGAGAAGGGAATAGTAAAGGAAGAAAAGAATATTATAATGGAAAGTTAATAGTATTTAGACCAAAAACTTCTGATTGGGCTGATGATGAAACTAAATATTATTTAGATGGAAAACTAAAAGCTCAAATGCAATTTGTGGATAATGATTCTAGAATAAGAGTATTAACTTATTATCATTATAATGGAAAGAGAAAAGAAGAATACATAAGTACTATTTATCCTGACCAATTATCTATATACAGAGAATATTATATGAATGGAAAAATGAAATATGAAGAGATAAAAAATTCCAATATATATAGAAAAATAATAAGATTTTATGATATAAATGGAAATCTTTTAAAAGAAAAAAATCAGAAATTTTAAGTCATAAACAAATATATACAAAATATCGTCTTAAAAAGAAAAAAGAAAGGGAAGACTGATTATGGAAATTTGGTTTGCTGTAGGAATTATATTTTTAATAATTGAAGGAATTAGTTTTGGTTTAATTTCAATTTGGTTTTCTTTAGGTGCTTTTATAACTATGTTCTTTTATAAATTGGAATTTATGAATCAGTTTTATATTTTTGTAGCAACTTCAGGAATATTTTTAATTTTTATAAGAAAAATAGCTGTAAAAAAGTTTAAAGGAAAGAGTAAGGAATTAAATAGAATTCAAAATAAAAAAGTCAAAATTGAAAAGGTTGAAGAGAGAGGAGGAGAGAATATATATACAGTTTTTCTTGATGGAAAATATTGGTACGGTATTTCTGAAGAAAAACTTAATCTTGATGAAATTGTTAATGTAAAAAAAATAGAAGGAAATAAACTTATACTAGAAAAATCTAAATAATATTAGGAGGGACAAATGTTTTTTATATTTTTACTAATTTTAGTTATTATAGTTTTAGCTGCTATTCATATAAGAATAGTTGCTCAATCACAAGCTTATGTTATTGAAAGATTAGGAGCTTATTTAACTACTTGGGATGTTGGTTTAAATATTCTTATACCTTTCATTGATAGAGTTGCTAAAAAAGTTTCTTTAAAAGAACAGGTATTGGATTTTCCACCACAACCTGTTATTACAAAAGATAATGTTACTATGCAAATAGACTCTGTTATATATTTTCAAATTACAGACCCAAAATTATATACATATGGAGTTGAAAGACCACTTAATGCTATTGAAAATTTAACAGCTACAACTCTTAGAAATATTATTGGAGAGATGGAGCTTGACCATACTCTTACTTCAAGAGATACAATAAATACTAAAATGAGAGCTATACTAGATGAGGCAACAGACCCTTGGGGTATAAAAATTAATAGAGTAGAATTAAAAAATATTATTCCACCAGCTGAAATTCAAGATGCTATGGAAAAACAAATGAAAGCTGAAAGAGAAAGAAGAGAATCAATATTAAAAGCAGAAGGACAAAAAAAATCAGCTATTCTTGTGGCTGAAGGAGAAAAAGAAGCAGCTATTTTAAGAGCTGAGGCTAAAAAAGAAGCTGAGATAAGAGAGGCTGAAGGAAGAGCTGAAGCTATATTAAAAATTCAAAATGCTCAAGCAGAGGGAATCAAACTTCTAAAAGAAGCTGGAGCAGATAAATCTGTACTTGCTTTAAAGAGTATGGAAACTTTCGTAAAAGTGGCTGATGGACAAGCTACAAAAATAATAATTCCTAGTGACTTACAAAATCTTACAACATTTAGTGAAATCTTTCATGAAGGAACAAAAAAATAGTTTTTTTTAAGAGTTGGGCAACCAACTCTTTTTTTAAACTTTTTATAAAAAAATAAACTCTAAATAATGAATTAAAGTACAAAGGAGTATTACTATGAAAAAAAATTTATTATTTTATTTTTTATTTTCTACTTTAGCTTTAGCTAGTGTAGATATAAAAACAATATCAAAAAATGAAGAAACAGAAAAATATAAATATGAATTTTCATATCCTAAATTTATTTTAAATGAAAAATCTTTATCAGTAAATAATGAGATTGAAAAAATTGTTAACGATAATATAAAAGGATTTAAAAAAGAGGGAGTAACTAACCCATATAAAAATAGACCTTATGAAGCTAAAATGATTTTTAAAGAGTTCAAAAATAATTTTGGAATAACATCTACTTTGGTAATGAATTATTTTTATACAGGAGGAGCTCATGGAATAACAGGACTTACTTCTTATAATATAAATTCAGAAACAGGAAAAAATTTAACTTTTAATGATATTTTTTCTAGAGGAGCAAAAAAATATTTCGAGCAAGAGATAACTAAAAAAATAGAATCTGAGTTGAGAAAACCTTTAGAGAAAAGAGAGATTAATTATTTTGGTGAAAAAACAATGAGGACTGTTGATTTAGATAATGCTGTTTTATTTTTTAGAGGAAATGAATTTGTAATTAGATACCAACAATATGCCATAGCACCTTATTCAGAAGGTACACCAGAATTTACATTTACAAAAGAGCAAATAGAAAAATATTTAAAAATATAATGGAGTGATATTATGGGAGCTTTAACAGGATTAAAAATATTAGATTTTTCAACATTATTACCAGGACCTTATGCTACTCTTATGTTAGGAGATTTAGGAGCTGATATTATAAAAATAAGTGCTCCTGATAAAAAAGATATAGTGGCTGATTATCCTCCTTATATAGATGGTTGTGATATTACTGCCAATCAAGCTTGGCTTGGAAGAAATAAAAAAAATCTTTTTCTTAATTTAAAAACAGAAAAAGCTAAAGAAATTATATATAAATTGATAAAAGAATATGATATAGTAATTGAACAATTTAGACCTGGAGTAATGGATAGATTGGGATTTGGTTATGAAGATTTGAAAAAAGTAAATCCTAAAATTATATACTGTTCTCTAACAGGTTATGGACAAACAGGACCTTTAAAAAATAATGCTGGACATGATATAAACTATCTTGCTAGAAGTGGAAATATGAATTATTCAGGAAAAGAAAATATAGGTCCTGTATTAACAAATATGCAAATAGCAGATATAGGTGTAGGCTCTCTTCATTCTATTATAGGTATTCTCTCTGCTGTATATTTTAGAGAAAAAACAGGAAAAGGACAATATATTGATATATCTATGTTTGATGGACTTATTCCATTTCATGCTATGGAAGGAGCAAGTTTTCTAGTTAATGGAATAGAGCCACAAAGAGAAAAAACAAGACTTAATGGTGGAAGTGCCTATGATTTTTATGAAACAAAAGATAATAGATATTTAAGCGTTGGTTCTCTTGAACCAAAATTTTGGGAAAACTTTTGTAATTGTATAGAACTTCCAGAACTTATCAAAGAAACAGTAATGCCTGAAAATGTAAAAGAGATGAAAGAAAAAATTAGAAAAAGATTATTAGAAAAAACTTTAAAAGAATGGTTGGATATATTTGAAGGAAAAGATGTTTGTGTAGAACCTGTTTTAAATATGAGGGAAGCTCTGTTAGAAGATGAACATATAAAAGATAGAAAATTAGTTGTAGATGTAAAAGTGGCTAATTCTCAAGAAAAAATTGTAAAACAAATGGGAACTCCATTAAAACTTTCAGAATGTCCTATAGAATATAAAGAGAGTGGATATCCTTTAGGTTACCATACAAAAGAGATACTTGAAAAATTGGGATATTCAGAAGAAGATATTAAAAACTTAACAGAAACTGGAGTAACATCTCTGTATGAAAAATAATTATAAAAAATATTATAAATCTCCTATTGGACTTCTAGAAATAATTTATGATGAAAATTATATAAATTCTGTGGAATTAATAGAAAATATAGATTTTGAAAATAATCAAAATGATGATATGGGAGAAAAAGCTATAAAACAATTAAAAGAATATTTTTTAGGACAGAGAAAAAAATTTGATTTACCTTTAAATTTTAAAGGAACAGATTTTCAAATAAAAGTTTGGCGAGAATTAGAAAAAATTCCTTATGGTGAAACTAGAACTTATAAAGAAATTGGTATAAATGTAGGATGTCCAAAAGGAGCTAGAGCCATAGGAAATGCTAATAATAAAAATCCTTTTATAATAGTAGTTCCGTGCCATAGAGTTATAGGAAGTAATGGAAAATTAGTAGGTTATGCTAAAGGATTAAATATAAAAAAATATTTATTAGAATTAGAAATGAAAGGAGTCAAATGTGGGAATTAAAGAAAAATATGATTTAAGTGGAAAAGTTGCGATTATTACAGGAGCTGGAGATGGAATAGGAAAAGCTAGTGCTTTAAAACTTGCTGAAGCAGGAGCTAATGTAGTATGCAGTGATATAAATGAAGAAAAAATTAATCTTCTTGTAAAAGAGATAGAAGAAAAATTTAAAGTAAAAGCATTAGCTGTAAAATGTAATGTTTTAGAAGAAAAAGATTTAATAAATCTTGTAAATAAAACTGTTGAAACTTTTGAAAAAGTTAATATTTTAGTAAATAACGCTGGTGGTGGTGGAGCTGGACGTGAGAATATAGATTCACTTACTCTTGAATATATAACAAAAACTTTTACTTTAAATCTTTTTGCAGGACTTATGCTTATAAAGCTTTGTGCTCCACATATGAAAAAAGACAAATATGGTTCAATTATCAATATTAGTTCTATGTCAGCTAATATGGTAAGTCATAATATGATTATATATGGAAGTTCGAAAGCTGCTGTAAACCAAATGACTAAATATGCAGCTTATGATTTAGGACCAGAGATAAGAGTCAATGCTATTGGACCAGGAGCTATAAAAACTCATGCTCTTAGTACAGTTCTTACTGAAAAAATAGAGGAAAAAATGTTGTCAAAAACTCCATTAGGAAGACTAGGAGATGTTGAAGATATTTCTATGGCTGTTCTTTATTTTGCAAGTCCAGCTTCTTCTTGGACAAGTGGTCAAATAATTTATATAAATGGTGGAGGAACTCAAGAATTAGATTAAAAAAATAGGAGCTAATAAAATAGCTCCTATTTTTATTTTTTTTCTTCTTCTTTAGGAAGGAGAAGATTTAATAATAAAGCAAGTAATGTAGACATAACAACACTAGAACCAAATATTAATTTTATAATTTGTGGAAATTGAGCTATAGCTTGAGGAACTTGCCCAATTCCAGAACCTAAAGCTACAGATAATCCAACTATTATCATTGTTCTTCCTGTAATTCCATTTTTGCTGATAATTTGTATTCCTGTCATACTTATCATAGAGAAAACAGTTATAGTTCCACCACCAATTACAGCAGAAGGAATTGTATTTATTAAAGCTCCAAATTTTGGAACAAATCCTGCTATCAATAAGAAAGAGGCAGCTATTCCAATTACATATCTACTTACAACTTTTGTTAATACCACTAAACCAACATTTTGAGAATATGTTGCTGTTGGAAAAGAGTTTAAAGCAGAAGCAACTAAGGCTCCAAATCCATTTCCTATAACTCCACCAGATAATTCTTTATCAGTAACTTCTCTATTCATTCCACCTAAAGTAACAGCAGATAAATCTCCTACAGCTTGAATGGCAGTCACAAGATACATAATAGACATAGCTATAATAGAACCAATTTCAAATTTTGGTGCTCCAAATACAAAAAATTTAGGTAAAGCAAACCAAGAAGCTTCTTTTACAGGAGTAAAATCTACAATTCCTAAAAATAGAGAAATTATATATCCTATACTCATTCCAATTAAAATAGAAGATAATTTAGTTATTCCTTTTGTATAGTGGTTAAAAAATAAAACTATTCCTAAAACAATTAAGCTTATAGCCCAATTTTCATATGAACCATATGTAGGACTTCCAACTCCACCAGCCATATAATTAATTCCTATTGGAAATAGAGATAATCCAATAGAAAAGACTACTGTTCCGGCTACTAATGGTGGAAAGAATTTTCTTATTCTTTTTAAATAACCACCAATTAATATAGAAACTATTCCACCCATTATTTGAGAACCAAAAAGAATAGGTAAATTTTCTGAGCCACCAGCTAAAATAGCTAAGGTTGTTGGTAAAAATCCAAAACTTACTCCCATTACTATAGGTAAACCAGAACCTGTTTGTAATCCAAAAATACTAATAGGATAAATTTGAATAAAAGTAGCTATAGCAGCAGTAAGCATAGAACATTGAATTAAAATTGTAATAATATTTTGATCTAATTTGGCAACTCTAGAAACAATTAATATAGGAGCAACATTTCCTACAAACATAGCTACAATATGTTGAAAAGCAAGTGGTAGAGCTTCTAAAAAAGAAGGTTTTCCATCTATTTTAAATAACTCATTAGATTCAGTTAAATTATTATTTTTTTTAACATTTTTCCTCCATAAAAACAATTGTAATTTTAAATCCAAAATATTTTAACATATTTTTTTAATAAAATCTAGTAATGAAAAAAATGTTGATTATAAGATTTAATTATAATCAACATTTTTTTTAATTTTTATTAAATTAGATATGTTTTTTTCTTGTTATTAATAAAATAACTGCAAGAGCTATCATTCCAAAAGGAAGAGCTAAGAATAAACTTCTAGTATATCCTACTATAATATAAGAAACAAAAGATACAGCAGCTACTGTTAAAGCATAAGGTAATTGAGTATAAACATGATTTACATGATTACTTTGAGCTCCAGCAGAAGCCATTATAGTAGTATCAGAAATTGGAGAACAATGGTCTCCACAAACAGCCCCAGCCATACAAGAAGAAATTGCTATTATCATCATTTGATGGTCACCTTCAAAAACAGCAACAACTATCGGAATTAAAATTCCAAATGTTCCCCAAGAAGTTCCTGTAGCAAAAGCAAGTCCACAACCAACTAAGAATATAATTGCTGGTAACATATTCATTAAAGAACTTGCTGAAGTCTCCATAAAGTGAGCTACATAAGGAGCTGCTCCTAAACTATCAGTCATAGCTTTTAAAGTCCAAGCAAAAGTAAGAATTATAATTGCTGGAACCATTGCTTTAAATCCTTCTGGAATACATCCCATACATTGATGGAAAGTTAAAACTCTTTTTAATGAATAAATAATAATTGTAAATATCATTGCAAAAATACTTCCTAAAGAAAGACCTAGAGATGCATCACTACTAGAAAATGCCTCAACAAATGTAGCTCCACTGAAAAATCCTCCAGTATAAATCATTCCAATTACACAGCAAATAATTAATAAAGCAATAGGAATTACTAAATCTAAAACAGAACCTTTTTTATTTTCTTGAACTTCTTCTGTAACAAATGAACGGTCAGCAGTTGTAAATAAATCTCCATTTAAAGCATTTTCTTCATGAATTCTCATTGGTCCATAATCTATTTTAGAAATAACTAAAGTTACTAACATAAATATTGTAAGTAAAGCATAAAAGTTATAAGGAATCGCTTGAATAAATATTGAAAATCCGTCTTCACCAGGAACAAATCCTGTAACTGCTGCTGCCCATGAAGAAATAGGAGCTATAATACATACAGGAGCTGCTGTAGAGTCTATAATATAAGCAAGTTTTGCACGAGATACATTATATTTATCAGTAACAGGACGCATAACACTTCCAACAGTTAAACAATTAAAATAGTCATCAACAAATATTAAACATCCTAGTAATATTGTAGCAAGTTGAGCTGATACACGAGATTTTATTTTTTTACTAGCCCATAATCCAAAAGCTAATGAACCACCAGCTGAATTCATAAGACAAACCATAGTTCCTAGTACAACTAAGAAAATTAAAATTCCTACATTATAACTACTAGAAAGAACTGAAATAAAACCATCTTGTAAAATATGAGTAGCCGTTCTTTCAAAAGTAAAACCAGAATAAAATAAACCTCCAACAGTAATTCCTATAAATAGTGAACTATAAACTTCTTTAGTTATAAGTGCAAGAACTATCGCCACTATAGGTGGAACTAAAGACCAAAATGTAGAATAAAGTGCTGGTTGATATCCTTCTTCTCCAGCAAAACTAAAACTAGATAACAGTAAAAACATTGAGCATATAAGAATGCTTCTAATAAAACTTTTTTTCATAAAACCCTCCATATTTATAAAAATTTAATATTAACAAATAAAAAAAGCCACAAATAAAATGAGGCTTCACAAAAATGAGTTATATGCAATTAGTGTAATGATAATAACAAAACTAATATACTTTGATAGCTCTCCACAAATTTGTGACAGTCTATTATATATTTTATAATAGCCCAAGAATTATTTGATGATTATAATCCTTTCGGCAATTCTCCCTTTTATCTAAACAACAGTCCATCAACTTTTTACATTTAGATTACTCTTGAAAATTGCAACCTCTATCCTCTAGCTTATTTACTTTTGTGCATTATACTACTTATTTATATAAAAGTCAATATAAAACTTAAAAAATATATTTTAGAAAATATATGAGTAATATAAATAAAAGTTATAATAGAAAACTATTGTAATTTTTAATAGAGTTATAAAAAAATATATTGAATATACCAAAAATATATGATAATATATGTTAATATTTAATAAAAAGGGGTGAGGGTGATGAATTTTATATTTTTATCTCCAAATTTTCCAAAAAGTTATTGGAATTTTTGTAGAGGATTGAAAAATAATGGTGTTAATGTATTAGGGATTGGGGATGCAGAATATGACAGTTTATCTCCAGAATTAAAAAATTCTCTTAATGAATATTACAAGGTTTCATCATTAGAAAATTATGATGAAGTTTATAGAGCTTGTGCTTTCTTTGCTTTTAAATATGGAAAAATTGATTGGATAGAAAGTAACAATGAATATTGGTTATTAAGAGATGCTAGACTTCGTACAGATTTTAATGTAAACACAGGATTAAAAAATGATAAGATAGCTGGTATAAAATATAAAAGTAAAATGAAAGAATTTTATGCTATGGCAGGAGTTAAAACAGCTCGTTATCATATAGTTGATAATTATGAAAATTCTTTAGAATTTATTAGAGAAGTAAGCTATCCTGTAATTGTAAAACCAAATAATGGAGTTGGAGCAGCTGCTACTTATAGACTTGATAGTGATGAAGAATTTAATTTTTTCTATGAAACTTATGATAAAGATATAGAATATATAATGGAAGAATTTATAAATGGAGAATTACTTTCATATGATGGTATAGTAAATAGTAAAAAAGAAATAGTTTTTGAAACAGCTCATGCTTATCCTACACCTATTATGGATATTGTAAATGAGAAAAAAGATGTAACTTACTATTCTTATAGAATTATACCAGAAGATTTAAAAGAGGCAGGAAGAAAAACTGTTCAAACTTTTGATACAAATAGTCGTTTTTTTCATTGTGAATTCTTTAGACTTTTAGAAGATAAACCAGGATTAGGAAACAAAGGAGAAATAGTAGGATTAGAAGTTAATATGCGTCCACCTGGAGGATATACTCCTGATATGATGAATTTCGCTAATAATATAGATGTTTATCAAGTTTGGGCAAATATGATTTGTTTTGATGAAGGAAAATTTGATGTTGATTCAAGACCATATCATTGTATTTATGTTTCAAGAAGAGATGAACATAATTATGTAAATTCAAAAGAATATGTTTTAGAGAAATATAAAAATAATATAGTGATGATAGAAAGAATGCCTGATATATTTTCAGCAGCAATGGGAAATGATATGATTACTGCAAGATTTGAGACACTAGAACAATGCTTAGAATTTGAAAATGATTATCTAAAACAATACTAGAAAAAGGGGGAGAGAATATGTATATAGCTTATTATAAAGAATATAGCCATTTTTTAGGAAGAGATATGGAATTTAAAGTTTATGGACATAGTGGAAAACCATGTGTAGTTTTTCCAGCTCAAGATGGAAGATTTTTTGATTATGAAGGATTTGGAATGGTTGAATGTATAAAAAATTATATAGAAGAGGGGAAAATTCAACTATTTTGTGTTGATAGCATAGATTTAGAAAGTTGGTCTAGAAAAAATGGAGATTATCAGCAAAGAATAGAACAACATGAAAAATGGTTTAATTATATAATTAATGAAGCTATTCCAAGATTTAGAGAAATTTATGGTGAAACTTCTGGAAATTATTATTATGGAAAATTTTTAACAACAGGTTGTAGTATGGGAGCGTATCATTCAGCAAATTTCTTTTTCCGTCGTCCTGATGTATTTGATAGTGTTATATCATTAAGTGGATTATATGATGCAAACTTCTTTTTTCCAAACCATTTTAATGAACTAATTTATAATAATTCACCTGTTGAGTTTTTAAGAAATATGCCTTGGAATCATCCATATCTAGATATATATAGAAATTCTAAAATTGTAATTTGTGTAGGACAAGGTAGATGGGAAGAAGAATGTATTAGAGATACAAACTATATGAAAGAAAATCTTGAAAGATTACAAGTTCCAGCTTGGATAGATTATTGGGGATATGATGTTGACCATGATTGGCCATGGTGGAGAGTTCAACTTCCATATTTTTTAAGTCATATATTGTAAGGAGTGATTTATGATTATCAAAGAGGAAATTTTTATAAAACCTTTTAAAACAAATAGACTTTTACATATTTATTTACCAGACAATATAAAAGAGGGAGAAAGATTTCCTGTTATGTACATGTTTGATGGACATAATCTTTTTTATGATACAGATGCTACATATGGAAAATCTTGGGGTATAAAAGATTTTTTAGATTCTGTTAATGGAAGAATAATTATAGTTGGTATAGAATGTAATCATGAAGGAAATATGAGATTATGTGAATTTTCTCCATACTCTTTTACTGATGAAGAATGGGGAAAAGTAAGAGGTCTTGGTAAAAAAACTACTAATTGGATAGCAGATGTTTTGAAGCCATATATTGATTCTAAATTTCCAACTTTACCAGAAAGAGAATTTACTGGTATAGGTGGAAGCTCAATGGGAGGATTAATGTCTGTTTATGGAATAGCAACTAGGTCAGATGTTTTTTCAAAAGCTGCTTGTGTTTCGCCTTTTTATGATTATATATTTGGAAAACTTGTTAAAGATATAGAAAATACGTCTTTTAATTCTGATACTACTATATATATAAGTTGGGGAAAAAGAGAATTTGCAGGAGCTAAAAATCTTGCTATAGGAACTGAAAAAAATCTAATAATAAGTAGAATGTTTACAGAAAAAGGAGCTAAAGTTTTTCCTCATTTAATGGTTAGTGGTGGACATGATGAAACTTCTTGGGAAAAAGAGTTGCCATCATTTTTCTATGAGTTGGGATATATAAAATAAAAAAATAGGGTATTACAAAGTTGATTAATTTGTAATACCTTTTTTTATTTTGTGTATATATAAATATTTTTAATAATAGGACTTTATATAGAATATTTAACTGTTTTATTATAAAAATAAAAATTATTTTTGTAAGTTAAATAATTTAACTCAATATAATGTTAATTATATCTAATTTAATAAATCCACTTATTATTATAAAAATAAAAATTATTTTTATAAGTTTTTAATTTTGCATAAAAATATATAATTTAACTTAAAGATTATATAATACTAATTAAAAAATAAAAATATCTTAAAATCCTTTATAAATTAAAAAACAAAAATATAGTATAAAAAGTCCTATTATTTTTTATATTTATTTAATCAGGGATTTTAGATATAACCTTCTTATCAAGTAAAGATTTTGCATTGATATATATCTCTGTTACTTTAGTATCTGAATGTCCTAAGAAATCTCTAATCTCTATTAAGTCTGCTCCATTAGAAGAAAGTTCCGTAGCGATTGCATGTCTTATATTGTGTGGGCTTATATTTAATCCTATAACTTTTCCCATATCTTGAATTATATTATAGAGAGCTTTATATGAAAGTTGAGAGTTTTTTTCATAAGAACTAGAAAAAACATATCTCTCTTCTAACTCCTCTTCTGAATATCCATACATATTCATAATATAATTTTTAAATTCTAAAAGTTTTTCTACAAGAATATTATGAAGTGGTTTATATAACTCCTTACCACTTTTAGATTTTTCAATTTTTATAAAGTAATCATTATCTCTTTTAAGTATATTTTTATATCGGACATTTAATAATTCTTGACTTCTCATTCCTGTATAAAATAGTGTATACATAATAATGGTATTTCTATATTCCTTTTCTCCAGAAACTTTGTAATTAGCTAAAATATTTTTTATATCTTCGTAAGATACTTTTAAAATGTTATCTAAGTTTCTAGAAGTTTTAAAAAGCTTTATATGTTTTAAAGGGTTAAGAACATTATATTTTTCTAACTCCTTATATAAAGATTTAAGGGCTGACATAATTTTATTAACAGATGTTTTTTTTAGTTTTCTTTCATATAATAAATGAGAAAGATAATCTTCTACATCTTCTTCTGTTATATCAGACATAAGTTCTAAAACTTCATCATTTTGTATAGGTTCTCCATTGTCATAAACAAAAAGTAAAAAATCATTCAAATAAAAAAAATAATCTTTCATAGTTTTTTCACTACGATAGATTTCAAATATGGATTTTCTATTTTCTTTTTCTCTTTTTTTTCTACGCCGAACAGAAACTTCATTTTTTTCTTTTACTATTAAATCCAAAAACAACACCTCTTTTATATATTAATCTATAGGACTTTTTATAAAAATTATATATTTTTATTTTTCTAAATTTTAATAATTAATTTATATCTTTAATTTTTTTATCAATGTATAAATATAAAATTAATAATTTACAAAAATAATTTTTATTTAAGAAAAATTAAATAATTTATATTAAAAACTACATATTATAAAAAGTCCTATTCTTAATTATATTTATTATATAATATCTTCTAAAGATATTTCTTTTACTTCTCCAATTTTTAAATCTCCTATTTCTAATTTTCCAAAAGAAATTCTATATAGATATATAACTTTATTGTTTACAGCTTCTAACATTTTTTTTACTTGATGAAATTTTCCCTCTTTTATGATTAAATGAATTTTTTTATCTTCTATTTTTATAGCTTTTGCTGGCATTGTTATATATCCACCTATATCAACACCATTTCTTAATTTTTCTAAATCTTCTTCTGATATATCTTTTTCTAATATGACCATATATGTTTTTTCAACATGACTTTTAGGAGAAAGTAATTTATGATTAAGCACCCCATCATTAGTAAGAAGTAATAATCCTTCTGTATCTTTATCTAATCTCCCTACTGGAGCTAAGTCTTTTTTTATAACCCAATCTGGCAAAAGTTCCATTACCGTTTTTTCTCTTGGGTCATCTACAGCAGTTATAAAACCAGCTTTTTTATTTAGAATATAATATCTAAATTTTTTATATGTAAGAATTTCTCCATTTACTTTTACTGTATCCTCATTTTCATTGATATTATCTTTTGGAGAAATTTTAAAGTTATCATTAACAGATATTTTTTTACTTTCAATTAAAGATTTTACATCTTTTCTACTTCCTAAACCACATTCAGTTAAAAATTTATCTAATCTCATTTTTTTTCCTTTCTATATTTATTATAGGCATTTATAAGAATTAAAATTTCCTTTTGAGATTCTATACTGTATAAATCACTATCAGTATAAAAATTAAAAAGTTTCCATATCTCAAGAGAATCTATATGATATAGCTTTATATTCTCATCATCAAGATATTTTATATAGTTATAAACTTCAGTATAAAAATTAATTTCAAATGCTCTGTTAAAAATTTCCTTTTTTTCTAAAGTTAAAATATAATTTTTAAAGGCATTATATTCTTTATATATATTACTTTCTCTATTCATTTTACTCTCCAAAATACAATATATATTATTGTATCATAAAATTATTAATAAATAAAATTATATTTTCTTTCTTTAACAATAAGAGTACAAAGTTAGTCTAAAGAATAGATTAAATTTTAAAGGAGATGGAATTTATGGATTTTTATGGAAGAAGAAGTATTAGAAAATATAAAAATATTCCTATAGAAAAGGAAAAATTAGATGAATTATTAAAAGTTGCTTTGGTATCTCCTACTGGTCATAATGCTAGAGCTTGTGAATTTGTGGTATTTGATAATGAAAAAGATGTAAAATCTTTGATTGGGATAAAAAGTTCTGGAGCTGGTTTTTTAGAAACTGCTCAAGCTTGTATAGGTGTGATTTGTGATGGAGAAAAAGCTATGACTTGGGTAGAAGATGCTTCTATTGCTGCTTATGTTATACAATTAAAAGCACATGAGTTAGGGCTTGGAAGTTGTTGGTGTCATTTAAAAGAAAGACAAAGTGTAGATGGAAAGCCATCAGAAGAAGTTTTTAGAAAACTTACTAATACACCTGAAAAATATCAGGTATTATGTTTAATAGCTTTAGGTTATCCTGATGAAGAAAAAACTAGTTACACAGAAAAAAATATAAATTTCGAGAAGGTAAGCTATGGAAAATATGGAAACAGAGGATAAAGAGTTAGATTTAATAAATATAGATTGGAATCAAAAAAATTATAAAGAGTTTATTAAGTTTTTACACATAAAAAAAGAAAAAAATTGGGATATAGGAAGACATTGCAAAGTTCTTAATATTCCAGTAGATACTTGTATTGGATTGAAAACTCCTATTATAAAAAAGATAGCTAAAGATATTTCTAAAGGAGATTATAAAAATTTTTTAAAGCTTGATATTAATAATACATATGAAGAAAAGTTAATAAGAGGATTAGTCTTAAGTTATTTAAAACTTCCTTATAATGAATTGGAAAATTATCTAAAAGATTATTTTGAAAAATATGTAGATTCTTGGAATTTATGTGATTGTCCTATAGGAAGTTATAAATTTATAAAAAAATATAAAAAAGAATATTTTAAATTTATAAAAAATTTTTATAAATCTAAAAATCCTTGGCTTATAAGAATAGAATTAGTCTCTCTTCTAAGTTATTATACAGATGATGAATATATAGATATAGTTCTTGATATATGTGAAAAGATAAAATCTGATGAATACTATGTAAATATAAGTTTAGCTTGGTTACTGTCTGAGCTTTTTGTAAAGCAGAGAGAAAAAACTTTAAATTTTTTAATTGAAAAAAGAGAAACTTTTGATGTGTGGACATATAATAAAACTATACAAAAAATTAAAGAATCTTTTAGAGTTTCAAAAGAAGATAAAAAATTTTTAGAGGATTTAAAGATTAAAAAATAGATTTTCCTTTGATTTTTTTATTATATAGTGTATAATATACCTTATAAATTACATGGTAAGGAGAGCTTTTAATGGTTGACTTTAATAAATTAGATAAGTATATAGACTATATAGAAAAAGGAGAAGTCCCAGATATATTTACATTTAATGAATTTGCTGTAGAATTTTATAATGTTTCTAAAGTTGTACCTTTATCTAAGTATCTAAGGACAAAAGGAAAAGTAACAAAACTTCCCAAAGTTATGAATATGAAAAAAGCAGGAGAAGTTTTACAAGAAACTAAAAAAGATAGTTCTGAAATCAGAAATTTTCTTAGAAGAAAAGGATATGTAAATATCCCTGAACTAAATTATACTTCTATTATGCTTTTAAGAAAAGTAGACTTAATGGATAATTGGAAGAGACTACTTATTTATTTTGGCGGAGGAAAAACTATTGGAGAAATAAATGATTCTACTAAAATAAATCTATTTCCTGAAGAAATAAAAAAATTAGAAGATTTTATAATGGAAAATTTAGATATAAATGAAGAACAATTAAATTGGTTTTTAAGTATGTTTGAAAAAATTAATACCAACAAATTATTGTTAAAAGCTGTCAAAAAATTAAATAAACAAATGTAGTAGGAGAATTTTATGAAAAAAAATATTTTTTATAAATATTTATTAAAAATATCTATTTATATATTTTTATTTCCTATATTTATAACAGGATATTTCTTAAGAATTTATGATAATTTTTTAAAAAAATATAAAATAGAAAATAGAACTTATAAAATGAAATAGCTGGAGATTATCTCCAGCTATTTTATTAATTATAACATTTTATTTTTTGATAACCAAAGAGCTATTAGAAAACTAAGAACAATTGATATAATAATCACACTTAAAAATCCAAAATTACTTTCACCAAATGGAACTAATACATTCATTCCCCATATTCCCGAAATAATAGTAGGAACAGCTAGAACAACTGTAATTGATGTAAGTCTTTTCATAACATTATTTAAGTTATTTGACATAATGGTAGAAAAAGCATCTCTTGTACTACTTAAGACACTAGTATAAATACTTGCCATTTCTATAGCCTGTTTTGTATCAATAATTATATCATCAAGAAGCTCCATATCATCTGGATATTTTTTTACAAGTTGCATTCTCATAATTCTATCTAAAACAGCTTCATTAGATTTTAATGAAGTTGTAAAATAAACTAGTGATTTTTCTAGTTCAAGTAACAACATAAGTTCATCATTATCTAAGTTTTTCTTTAAACGACTTTCTACAACATCACTAACACGACCAATCTGTCTTAAATAATATAGATAATATGATGTATTTCTAAAAAGAAGTTGTAAAATGAATCTAGTCTTTTTATAAGTAAAAAACTCTTTAACTTTTCCTTTTATAAATTCATCTATTAATGGAAATTTATCTATAGTAATTGTAATAATATTATCTGGTAAAAGTATAATACCAAGAGGGATTGTTGTAAAGGAACATTTATCATCACCATCATTATGAATGGGAATATCTATAATAATCAAGATTATGTCACCATCTATTTCCAAACGTGATTTTTCTTCTTCATCTAAGGCTGCACGTAAATGTTCTTGTGGAATATCTAACACTATTTCCAAAGCTTCAATTTCTTCATCAGTAGGAGCAGTTAAATTTATCCAAGTGTTTTTTTCTTTTAAAATTTCATAGTTAACTATATCATCATCATCAGTTTTATAGTATAAATAATCTAACTTATTTTTTTCATTAGTTTTTATAACTTGTATCATTTAAAATCCACCTTTCATAACAAAACATCTCTTTATCATGAAAGTTTGATGATAAAGAGAACTATATTTTTTTATAACACAAGGAATACGTGTCCATATAACAAAACCACCTCTTTAACTAAAATTTTATTTACATTACATTTTACTAAAATTTTTATAACTTGTAAAGTATTTTTTAACTAATAATTATTTACTTGTGAATTTAAAAAAATTATTGTATAATAACTTAGTTAATATTTTATTTTATGGGAGGTCTAAATTGAAAAAAAATATGTTCAAATCATTTTCAAAAATTTTTTTGGCTGGAACAATAGCAATGGCTACAGTGTCATGTGGGGGAAATAAGCAAGAGACAAATTCCAATATTCTTCATGTTTATAGCTGGGCTGAATATATTCCAACAGAAGTCTTTGATGGTTTTGAAAAAGAAACAGGAATTAAAGTAGTAGAGGATATTTATTCTACAAATGAAGAGATGTTTACAAAATTAAAAGCAGGAGCAACAGGATATGACTTAGTTATGCCTTCACCTGATTATGTAGAAATTATGATAAAAGAGCAAATGTTAGATAAAATTGATAAATCAAAAATATCTACTTTTGAAAATATAGATAAAGAAATGTTAGAGAAATTGGCTGTCTTTGATGCAAATAATGATTATTCAATTCCTTATGCAGTAAGTTCAACTTTAATAGCAGTAAATACTAAATATGTAAAAGATTATCCAAGAGATTACTCTATTTATGAGAGGGAAGATTTAAAAGGAAAAATGAGCCTTTTAGATGATATGAGAGAGGTTATGGGAGCAGCTTTAGGAATGTGTGGATATCCACAAGATGTAGCTGATGAAAAAGCTTTTAAAGAAGCAGAAACAAAAATAAATAAATGGAAACAAAATATAGCAAAATTTGATTCTGAATCTTTTGGTAAGAATTTTGCTAGTGGAGATTTTTGGGTAGTGCAAGGTTATGGAGAAAATATTTATATGGAACTTTCTGATGAGCAAAAGAAAACTACTGACTTTATAGTTCCTGAAAAAGGTGGAATTTTCTGTTTGGATTCTTTTGTAGTATTAAAAACTGCTCCTAATAAAGAAGCTGCTCATAAATTTATGGAATATATCCATAAGCCAGAAGTTTATGCAATGATTGCAGATTATTTAGTAGTTCCATCAATAAATGTCCCTGCTAGAGAGCTTACAAAAGAAAAACCTTTATTCCAAATGGAAGATTTAAAAAATAGTCAATTATTAAGAGATACAACTGCTACTTTACCAATGCAAAATAGATATTGGGAAAAAATAAAAGGTGGTTTTTAAATAAATATATAGGGTGATAGTATGAAATTTAGAATTAATAGAGAAAAATTTATAAATATTTTATCTGATTTTTCTCTTATATTAAAAGAAAATCCAATAAAACCTATAATAGCTGGTTTAAAAATAGAAGCTACTAAAAATAATATAATTTTTACAGGAACTTCTCTTGAATCTAACTTAATAAAAGTTGTAGAAGGAAAAATAGAAGAAGAGGGAATAGTAGTTGTAAAATCTCAACTTATTCTTGAATATATAAAGCTTTTAGATGAAGAAGAAATAGAAATTTATTTAAAAGATAATTCATTAATAGTTCATCAAGCAGAATTTATTATTTTAGATGACAGCATATATCCAATAATAGTAAAAGAAGAATACAATCAAATTACTACTATAAATGCAAAATTATTCTGTGAAGCACTTGAAAAATGTAAATTTTGTGCTTATCAAACTAGTGATAATTTAGCATTAAATTGTATAAAAGTTTTATTCAATAAAGAATCTATGGAATTTATAGCTAGTGATTCATATAGATTAACTTATTTTAAGACAAATAATAATTCTAATGAAGAAAAAGAATATTCAATTCCTCTTGATAGTATAAATTCTTTTACAAAAATTATAAAAGATGTAGATAAAGATATGATTATAGGATATAGTAGTAAGCACTTAGTTTTCATATGGGAAAATACTTATTATTCTACTAGAACAATAGATTTAGCTTTTCCTAATTTCCGTCAAATTTTAGACTTTAATTCTTTTGATAAGAATATGGAATTTAATACAGATGAGTTAAAAAGTTCTTTAAAAAAAGTTATAACTGTTGCTAAAACAAGTTACGAAGCAAAATATGGAGCTATATTTGATTTTAAGAATAATCTTTTAACAATTCAATCACATTCAGGAAAAGGAAAGATTAGTCAAAAAGTTAATATGATAAAATCAGGAGAAAATTTTAAAGGGTCTTTAAATACAAAATTTTTATTAGAGTTTTTAAGTAATATCTCAAAAAATACTATGGTAGAAGGTGTTAATGCTTCATCAATGTTTAGAATTACAGAATATGATAATCCTAATTATATTTATATTTTGATGCCATTAGCACTAAAAGGATAAAAAAATAAAATTCTGGTAGCTTTTGCTACCAGTTTTTTTATAATTTTAGTAAAATTTCTAAAAATAAAATTGACTTAAATGAAAGTAGTGATATAATATTTTGTAAGCTAAATGGATAGGAGGAATTTATGAGTTTAGAAAGTGTAAAAAAATATTTTTTAGATAATAATTTACCACTTATTGTAAGTGAAACAGATAAAGATACAGGAACTGTAAAAAATGCAGCAATAGCTTTTGGAATAGAAGAGGATGAAATTGCTAAAACAATGGGATTTTTATTAAAAAATGGAGAATGTATTTTAATTCTTATGAAAGGTACTGCTAGAGTTGATAATTCAAAATTTAAAGCTAAATTTAAAGAAAAAGCTGTTATGATACCTTTTGATAAAGTTGAAGAATTAACTGGGCATATGCCTGGAGGAGTTTGTCCTTTTGGTTTGAAAAAAGATTTAAGAATATTTTTAGATGAAACTTTAAAAGAATTTAATGTAGTTTATCCAGCAGGTGGAACTCCTCATTCAGCAGTTAAAATAACTGTGGATATGCTAGCAGAAGTTACAAAAGGTGAATGGGTTAATATAACAAAATAAAATTAAGGAGATTTTATGTTACAAATATCAGGAAAAGACAATGTTCTTTTTAAAAAAGTAAAAAAATTAAAGCAAAAAAAATATCGTGAGATAGACCAAATGTTTTTAGCAGAAGGAGTAAAGTTTTTAGATTTTATAACTACTCCTAATTATATATTCATAGATGAAGACTTTGATTTATCTCTTATTGAAAATAAATTAGAAAAATTTCAATGTGAAAAATATATTCTCTCTTCTGGATTATTTTCTCAATTAAGTTCACAAGAAAATTCTCAAGGAGTTATATTAGTATATTCATATGAAAAATATTCTTTAGATACTCTAGAAAATAATATAGTAGTCTTAGATAAAGTTAGTGACCCTGGAAATCTTGGAACAATTATAAGAACAGTAGATGCTGCAGGATTTAAAGATATAATTCTTACTACAGGTAGTGTAGATTGTTACAATGAAAAAGTAATTAGAAGTACAATGGGCTCTATCTTTAATGTAAGGCTTCATTATATGAATGAAGATGAAATGGTAATGTTTTTAAAAGATAAAGACTATAGATTAATCTCTACAGCTTTAGATAAAAATTCAATCCCATATACAGCAATGAAATTAAAAAAGAAAAATGCTATTATATTTGGAAATGAGGGAAATGGAATATCAAAAAGTATATTGGCTGTATCTGATGAAAAAATTATAATTCCTATTTATGGAACTGCTGAATCTCTAAATGTAGGGATAGCTTGTGGAGTAATTCTTTATAAAATGAGAGAGATATTATAAAATAAAAGCTGTTGTAGAATAAATACAACAGCTTTTTCTTTTTAATTATGTTTTTCTTTTAATAAATCTCTAATCTCTGTTAAAAGAATCTCTTCATTTGTAGGTTTTGGTGCTGGTTTTTCATCTTCATGTTTCTTTATTAGTCTATTTACTAATTTAACCATAAAAAATATACTTATACCTATTATTAAGAAATTTAAAATATTTTGTAAAAATTGACCATATTTTACAACAACAGGTTCTCCACCAGCTATACTAGATGGGATTAAAAATTGAAGAGAGGAAATATCTATTTTTCCAGTAAGAATTCCAATTATAGGCATTATAATATCATTTACCATACTATTTACAATTTTACTAAAAGCTCCCCCTATAATAACCCCAACTGCCATATCTAAAACATTTCCACGAAGAGCAAACTTTTTAAATTCTTTAATGAAGTTCATACTATCACCTATTTAGTATTTAAAACAAAATCAGATACAGATTTAGCAACTACTTTTACTACTCTTTCATCAAATACATCTGGAATAATATAATCTTCTCTTAATTCTTCATCTTTTATAACAGCAGCTATTCCTTTAGCAGCAGCTATTTTCATTTCTTCTGTAATTTGACTAGCTCTTGAATCTAAAGCTCCTCTAAAAATTCCAGGGAAAGCTAAAATATTATTAATTTGATTTGGATAATCAGAACGTCCAGTACCAATTATTCTAGCTCCACCAGCTTTAGCTTCTTCTGGTAATATTTCTGGCTCTGGATTAGCCATAGCAAATACAACAGAGTCTTTATTCATTGTAGCCACCATTTCTTTTGTTAAAAGTTTAGGGGCAGATACTCCTATAAAAGCGTCAGCTCCAACAATGGCTTCTTTTAATCCACCTTTTATGTTATTAGGATTTAAGAATTTCATTAAATCTTTTTTTAATGGATTATATGTTTCTATATCATCTCTATTTAAAACTCCATCAATATCTACAGCTACAATCTCTTTAGTTCCCATTTGATGTAAAAGTTTACATATTGAAGAACCAGCAGCTCCAGCTCCACTTACAACAATTTTTACATCTTCAAATTTTTTATTTAAAAATTTGAAAGCATTTATTAATCCAGCAGTAACAACAATAGCTGTTCCATGTTGGTCATCATGGAAGACAGGAATATTTAATTCCTCTTTTAATCTAGTTTCTATTTCTACACATCTAGGAGCAGAAATATCTTCTAAGTTAATTCCTCCTAAGCTTGGAGAAATTAATTTTATAGTTTTTATAATTTCTTCTGTATCTTTAGTGTCTAAACATATAGGAAAAGCATCTATTCCAGCAAATCTTTTAAATAAAAGACATTTTCCCTCCATAACAGGAAGTCCAGCTTCTGGTCCAATATCTCCTAAACCTAAAACAGCTGTTCCATCTGTTATAACAGCTACTGTATTTCCTTTAGAAGTATATTTATAAACATTATCTTTATTTTCAGCTATTTTTCTACAAGGTTCAGCTACTCCTGGAGTATAAGCAAGTGATAAATCTTTTCTATCATTTACTTGTACTTTTGAAACCATTGCTACTTTCCCTTTATGTTCTTCATGTAATTTTAATGCTTCTTCATAGATATTCATTACTTTCCTCCTAAGTTAAAAATTTTTAATAATATTTTCGTTTAATTCTTTTACTATTGCTTTAACTAATTTAACAGTTTCTTGATAATCATTTAATGATACAAAATTATGATGAGAATGAGCATATCTTACAGGAACACCTAAAACTATTGTTGGAATTCCTAAATTTTCTAAATGAATTTTTCCAGCATTAGTTCCACCACTTTCTCTAACAGTTTCTTGATATTTTATACTGTATTTTTTAGCAATATCTTTTATAAATTTTACAAGTTTTGGATTAGCTATCATTGTAGGGTCAATATGTCTTATTTGAACCCCTTTTCCTATTCCACCTTGACTTGTATATTTGTTTCTAAAAGTGTCATCAGCAGGAGGACCTTCTAAAACTATAGCTACATTTGGCAAAGCTTTTTGAGAACTAACTATAGCTCCTCTTAATCCAACTTCTTCTTGTGATGAGATAACTCCTACAACATCTACATCTAAATTTTCATTTTTTATATCTTTCATTACTTCTGTAATTATAGCACAACCTATTCTATCATCAAAAGCTTTTCCTAAGAATAATTTTGAAGTTTCATTGTATTCACAAATTACATTTGGAATAACAGGAGCACCTATTTCAATTTTATATATTTCTTTAACTTCTTCATATGAAAAAGCTCCAATATCTATAAACATATCTTTAAGCTCTGTTTTTCCATCATTTTTTAAAAAATGAGGTGGTACAGAAGAAATTATACCATTTATATATTTCCCATCAGAATTTTGTACTTTTACTTTATGAGCTTGTACTTGTTGAGAGCTCCATCCACCTATTGGAATAAACTTTAAAAGTCCATTTGCCTCTATTGATTGAACCATGAATCCAACTTCATCTGAATGAGCTTCTAACATAATCACAGGTTTTTTTCTCTCTTCGGGAACAATATTATTTATATATAAATTATTCATAGAATCTTTTTCTATATTATAATAATCTTTCATTTCATCTTTTATAATTTCTAGTACTTTATCTTCAAATCCAGATATTCCCTCAGTATCACTTAATTTTTTTATTAAATCTATACTATTCACATCTATCTCCTTTTTCTTATATTGATAAAAAAAGAAGAATCAGAAAAAATTGATTCTTCTTTTGAAAAGCTATTTGAAAATTTATTTTAAAGTAACTCTCATTAATAAATCTCCAGGTTGTACATCTCCTTTTGCTACAACTTCAATAGACTCAACCATATCCATACTTGTAATTATAATAGGAGTTTTTACTGAAGGGGCATTAGCTTTTATAAAATCTAAATCGTATTCAACTAATTTAGTCCCTTTTTTATTTCCACCTAATTCTCCAACTCTTGTTAATCCTTTTTTATCTAATTTTACAGTATCTACTCCAAAGTGTACAATTAATTCTAATCCACTAGGAGTTTCAACACTGATAGCATGATTAGTTTCAAATATATCAACTTCTCCATCTGCAGGACAGTAAATAGCACCTGGTAATGGGTCAATAGCACATCCATCTCCTATCATTTTTTGAGAAAAAGCTTCATCTGGAACTTCTTCTAATGGAATAACTTTTCCTGCAAGTGGTGAATAAATTTCTACAATTTTAGTATTTTTTTTACCTTTTAAAAAATCAAAAAATCCCATTTTTAATTCTCCTTTATTTATTTTATTGTTATATAATATTATTACATATTCTTAAAAATAATTCAATAGTTATCTACATCTTTTTATATATTCTCTATATTTTTGAAAATCTTCTTCTATTTGTTTAGGATATAAACTTTCTCTAAGAGCTTTTTCTTCTTCAAATTGTTTTATTATTTTTTTTACAATTTCTTTTTTTTTGTTAATTATCATCATAGTATACACACTCCTTTTATGCTTGAGTAAATTATTATATGTGAATATAGATGATTAAAAAATATCATCTTAGTACTATTATACAATATAATTTTTAAAAATCAACTATTTTTATATTTTTTAATCCAAACATTTATTTTCTAAATGAATTGCTACTTGTTTTTAGTTAAGGAATATGATATTATATCATCAAATAAATTTTTTAGGAGGTTTTAAATGGAAGTTCCCACGTCAGGACAGATGATTTCAAATTTATTATTTTTAGTGTTTTTAACTTTGGTTAATGCTTTTTTTGCTTGTACCGAAATGGCTATGGTGTCTGTTAATAAAAACAAAATTAACATGATTGCTGAAAAAGGAGATAAAAGGGCTAAACTTATTCTAAAACTTTTAGAAGAGCCAACAAACTTTTTATCAACTATACAAGTAGCTATTACTTTATCAGGATTTTTTGCCAGTGCTTCAGCAGCTACTAATTTTTCATATATTGTAGCAAATTGGCTTATGTTATTTAATATTCCTTACAGTAAAGAGATAGCTCTTATTCTTGTAACTATTATTTTATCCTTCTTTACTTTAGTTTTTGGAGAATTAGTTCCTAAAAGAGTAGCTCTACAAAAAGCAGAAACTATGAGTTTATTTGCAGTAAGAATTGTATATCTAATTTCAAAGATAGTTTTACCTTTTATAAAACTTTTATCTTTCTTTACAAATTTTGTTTTAAAAGTATTAGGTATGAATTTAAAAAATATGGAAGAGAGAGTTTCAGAGGAGGAAATTAAATCTTTAATAGAAATTGGAGAAAAACATGGTGTATTTAATGAAACAGAAAAAGAGATGATAACATCTGTATTGTCTTTTGATGATAAATGTGCTAGAGAAGTTATGACACCAAGAAAAAATGTATATTGTATAGATATTAACGAACCTTTAAGTGAATATATTGATGAATTATTAGAAACTCGTCATTCAAGAGTTCCAATATATGAAGAAGATAAAGATAATATAATAGGTATTCTATATATAAAAGATTTTATAATAGAAGCTAGATTAAAAGGTTTTGAAAATGTAAATATTAGAGATATTATGCAAAAGCCATATTTTATTCTTGAAAATAAAAATATTGATGTTTTATTTAAGGAGTTTCAAGAGAAAAAAATATTTATAGCTTTACTTATAGATGAGTATGGTGGATTTTCTGGTATAGTAACTATGGAAGATTTAATAGAAGAGATTATGGGTTCTATAGAAGAAGTACATGATGAAGCAGAACCTAAATTAGAAAAAATAGATGAAGATAATTATATAGTAGATGGTCTTTATTCTATGGATGACTTAAATTATGAGCTTGATTTAAAATTTGATAATGAAGAGTTTGATACTGTATCAGGTTTTGTTATAAATCTACTTGGAAAAATTCCAGAAGAAAATGAAAAACTATCAATAGATTATAAAAATATATCTTTTGAAATTTTAGGTGTAAAAGAAAAATGTATTGATAAAATAAAAATTACTATTCATCATATAGAAAAAAATGAAGATGATGATATAGAAAAGGAAGATGAATAAATTATAATAACAAGAGATGTTACTATTAAGTAACATCTTTTTTATTTAATTTTTATAAAAATTTCTATGACTTTTATTTTTTATATTTTTGTGTTAAAATAAAAAATATTAATTATGGAGGGTAGGCCATGAGAGAAATAAATTTGGAAGTGATTACAAAAGAAGTTGAAAGACTATGTATAGAAGCTAATTATTATATTGGAAAAGATGTATTAGAAAAATTAAAAAATGCTTATGAAACAGAAGAATCAGAAGTAGCAAAAACTATCTTAGGACAAATTATTGAAAATGATAAAATTGCTTTTGAAGAAAATTTACCTATTTGTCAAGATACAGGACTTGCAGTAATTTTCTTAGAAATAGGAACTGAAGTAAAAATAAATGGGGATATATATGAAGCTATAAATGAGGGAGTGAGAAGAGGATATGAAAATGGATATCTTAGAAAATCAGCTGTAAGACATCCAATTGATAGAGTTAATACAAAAGATAATACTCCTGCTATAATTCATACAAAACTTATTCCAAATTCAGATAAAATAAAAATAATTATGGCTCCAAAAGGTGGAGGTTCTGAAAATATGAGTACAGTTAAAATGATGAAACCTGCTGATGGAGAAGAGGGAATTAAAAAATTTGTAGTTGATTTTGTAAAAAATGCTGGAGGAAATCCTTGTCCACCTATAGTTATAGGAATTGGACTTGGAGGAACATTTGAAAAAGCTGCTTTA
Source organism: Fusobacterium perfoetens ATCC 29250 (assembly GCF_000622245.1). Taxonomy (NCBI): domain Bacteria; kingdom Fusobacteriati; phylum Fusobacteriota; class Fusobacteriia; order Fusobacteriales; family Fusobacteriaceae; genus Fusobacterium; species Fusobacterium perfoetens. The sequence continues at coordinate 301,586 of NZ_KK211416.1, forward strand.
CTTGCAAAAGAAGCTTTACTTAGAGATTTAGATGATGAAAGTTCTAATCCAATAGATGCAAAACTTGAAAAAGAGATTTTAGAACTTATAAATAAAACAGGAGTGGGAGCTATGGGAATTGGTGGAATAAATACAGCTCTTGCTGTAAAAGTTAATAGTTTTCCTTGTCACATTGCGTCTATGCCAGTAGCTATTAATATTAATTGTCATGTAGCTAGACATAAATCTGTTATAATTTAGGAGATGAAAATATGAAATTAACTGTACCTTTTAATGAAGATGATTTAAAAAAATTAAAAATAGGAGATACTGTTTTTTTAACAGGAACTATATATACAGCAAGAGATGCTGCCCACAAAAGACTTGTCGAGCTTATAAAAAAAGGAGAAAAACTTCCTATTGAGTTAAAAAATCAAGCGATATTTTATGTAGGACCAACTCCACCAAAACCTGGACAAGTTATAGGAAGTGCTGGACCAACTACAAGTTATAGAATGGACCCATATGCTCCTCTTCTTATAGAAAATGGATTAAGAGGAATGATTGGAAAAGGTGGGCGTTCTTCTGAGGTAATCGATTCTATAAAAAAATATGGAGCTGTATATTTTGGAGCTATTGGAGGAGCTGGAGCTTTACTTTCTAAAGCTATAAAAAAAGCTGAACTTATAGCCTATGAAGATTTAGGTGCTGAAGCTATTAGAAAATTGGAAGTTGTAGATTTTCCAGTAGTAGTTATAAATGATGTTTATGGAAATGATTTATATAAAGAGGGACAAAGTAAATGGAATAGAGAATAAATATTTTTCTCTAGACAGATAATTATTCCCATGATAAAATACTCTTTGATAATAAAAATTCAAGGAGTATTTTTTTATGAAAATGTCAGACGAAAAAGTTCTTTCTCTTTTAAAAGAAGAGTTTGAAAATAAAAATATAGTGAGATGTATTTTTTCAAATATGAAGGGAGATTATGAATATAATAAAATCATAGTTAAACCTTTAGTTATAAAAAATAATTTTCTATATCAATTTGAACAATTTAAAAATAATAAAGCTTATCATGAAAATATAACTATTGAGGAAGCAAAGAAAAAATTACAAGAAATTGTAGATAATTTTTATCAGCATATGGTATTTACAAAAAATAGTGATATTCAAATTATCCGTGGGAAAAAAGATTTTAATGTAAAGAAAGTTACTAATGAAAAAGAGGTTTGTTCTTTATCTCACAATAAAACTAAAAAATATATATTAGAAGAGGGGACTAGAATACCTTTCTTAATTAAATTGGGAATTATGGGTGAAGATGGAAAAGTTTTTAAAAATTCTTATGATAAGTTTAGACAAATTAATAAATATTTGGAATTTATAGATGATACTATAAAAGAATTAAAAAGTAAAAAACTTATAGAAAATCATATTAAGGCTGTGGACTTTGGTTGTGGAAAATCTTATCTTACTTTTGCTCTACATCACTATTTAAAAAATATTCAAAATATGACTTTTGAAGTTATAGGACTTGATTTAAAAAAAGATGTTATAGAATATTGTAATAAAGTAGCAAAAGAATTAAATCTTGAAAATTTAGAATTTTTAACAGGAGATATAAAAGATTTTGATAAATTAAAAAATGTGGATATGATTTTTTCTCTTCATGCTTGTAATAATGCTACTGATTACTCTTTATTAAAAGGTTTGGAATTAAATGCGAAAGTTATTTTAGCTGTTCCATGTTGTCAACATGAATTTAATCAAAAAATGAGTTCTAACAAAAAAAGTGAATTTTATTCTAATTTTAATCCTATAGGAAAACATGGAATTCTTTTAGAGAAATTTGCTTCAATAGCAACTGATGCTTTTAGAGCTCAAGCTTTAGAACTTTGTGGGTATAAAACTCAAGTAATGGAATTTATAGATATGGAGCATACTCCTAAAAATATTCTTATAAGAGAAATTGTAGATAAAACTAATGAAAAAACTTTAGAAAAAAAATTAGTAGAATATGAAAATTATAAAAACTTTTTAGGTATTGAACCACTATTAGATACCTTATTAAGACCTTATTTTAAAATTAAAGAGGTAAAAAATGAAAATAATTAAAGAGATTATTGTTGTAGAGGGAAGAGATGATATAACAGCTGTAAAAAGGGCTGTTAATGCTGAAGTTATAGCTGTTCATGGATTTTCAGTCAAAAAAAATCTTGAAAGAATACAAAAGGCTTATGAAAATAGGGGAATTATAATATTAACCGACCCAGATTTTGCTGGATTACAAATTAGAAGAATTATAAAATCTCGTTTTCCTTTAGCAAAACAAGCTTATATAAATAGATGGGAAGGAAAAAAAGATGGAGATATTGGAGTAGAAAATGCTTCTCCTGAAGCTATTATAAGAGCTCTTGAAATGGCAAAATGTGAAACTGTTGAAGCTAGTAAAATTTTTACTGTTAATGACCTTATAGAAAATAATCTTACAGGACATAAAAATTCTAAATTTTATAGAGAGAAACTTGGAGAAAAACTTGGTATAGGATATTCTAATGGAAAACAACTTTTATCAAAATTAAATAATTATGGAATTACTAGAGAAGAATTTGAAAATGCTGTAAAATCTTTTAAAAAGAAAAAAGTCGCTTTTGTGTGTGTTCATAATTCATGTAGAAGTCAAATAGCTGAAGCCTTAGGAAAATTATATGGAAATGATGTTTTTGAAAGTTATAGTGCTGGGACTGAGATAAAAAATCAAATTAATCAAGATGCTGTAAAATATGTTAAAGAAATATATAATATACATATGGAAGAAGAGGGACAAAAATCTAAACTTCTTTCTGATATTCCAAATGTAGATATAGTTATAACTATGGGTTGTAATGTAAATTGTCCTTATTTACCTTGTGAATATAGAGAGGATTGGGGATTAGAAGACCCTAGTGGAAAATCTAAAGAGGAATTTTATAAGACAATAAAACTTATTGAAGAAAAAATACTTTCCCTTAAAGAGAGAATAGAAAAAAATCTTATATAAAAAAGGCTGTTGCTATTACAGCCTTTTTTATATAATTTATTTTTAATTTTTATTTAATTTCTTCTAAAGTTTCAAGAAATAAATTTTTTTTATCTTGATATGATTTGCAAGTTGCTATCATCATTTTTAGTTGTTCTTCTGATATTTTTCCAACTACTTTAGCAGGATTTCCTTTTATAAAACTTCCTTCTTCAATTTTTCCAATTTTTGAAGTTACTAAAGCTCTTGAAGATACAAAACAATTTTTTGGAATTTCTACATTATCTGTTATAATAGTTCCCATTCCAATTAAAGAATTATCTCCTATTTTTGCTCCATGTATTAAACAATTATGACCGATAGTTACATTTTTTCCAATAACTACATCAGCATTATGTTCTCCATGAACAGTAGTTCCTTCTTGTATATTACTTCCTTCCCCTATTTCTATATGTAAAATATCTCCTCTTAAAACTACTCCATACCAAATAGAAACATCATCTTGAATATTTACATTCCCTATTATTCTAGCAGTATCAGCTATAAAAACTTTTTCTCCAATTTTAGGGATATTATTTCCTAATTTAAATAACATTATTCCTCCTCTTTATTTAGACATCTCTTTTGATTTTTTTTCACAAGCTTTCATTCCTTGAATAATAGCATTTCTAAATCCACATTCTTCTAGTTTTTCTACAGCTTCAATAGTAGTTCCTTTTGGAGAACATACCATATCTTTTAATTCTCCAGGATGCATTCCAGTTTCTAAAACCATTTTTGCTGAACCTAATACAGCTTGAGCAGCAAATTTATAAGCCATTTTTCTTGGCATTCCACTAGAAACAGCAGCATCTCCCATAGCTTCTATCAGCATAAAAATATAAGCTGGAGAAGAACCACTTACAGCTATTACTCCATCTATTAATTTTTCACTTACAACTTCTGTTTTTCCAAAAGCATTAAGTAATAAAAGTGCTTCATCCAATTCCTCTTTTGTTATAAATTCATTAGGCATAACAGCAGTCATACTTTCTTTTACAAGAGCTGGAGTATTTGGCATTATTCTTATAATTTTTACGTCTTTTCCAAATAATTCTCTTGATTTTTCTAATTTTACTCCTGCTGCAATAGTAATTATGATTACATCTTTTTTAATATAATCTTTTATTTCATTAATAACTTCTGGATACATATCAGGTTTTACTGCTAAAAATAATATATCTGATTCATTAGCTACAAGTAAATTTGAATTTGAAGTTTTTACTCCTAAATCATTATATAATTTTTTTAGTCTTTCATTTGATGGGTCTGAATAAATAATATTTTCTTTAGGTACAATATTAGAAGAGATTATTCCACCTCCAATAGCATATCCCATATTTCCACCACCAATAAATCCAATTATTTTTTCCATGAAATCCTCCTTAAAATTAAATTTAATTTTAAAAATTAACAATAGTATTATACCATTTTTTATTTTTTTTAACTATAATAAAAAATAATATATTATATAATTTTATCGGACTAAATAAAATTAGACTTTTATTTTCTATTCTGATATAATTAAATTAGATTAAATTATTTACTTAGGAGGAATAATTATGAAAAAAGTTTATGTCTTACTTGCTGATGGTTTTGAAGTTATAGAAGCTCTTGCCCCTGTAGATATTATGAGAAGGGCTGGAATAGAAGTTATTACTTTATCTCTTAATAACAATCTTGAAGTTATGTCTTCTCATAATATAAAAGTTATGGCTGATAAAATTTTTGATGGAGAGTTTAAAGATGGAGATGGGATATATTTCCCTGGTGGATATCCAGGATATGAAAATTTATTAAAATCTCAAAAAGCTATGGAACTTGGAAAATATTATTTGAAAAATAATAAATTAGTTGGTGCTATTTGTGGAGCTCCTTCTAGTCTTGCTAGAGCTGGAGTTATAGATGGAAAAAATATTACTTTACATTTTGGTTGTTATGATTTAGTTGGGAATAAATGTAATATTATTGATAAACCAATTGTAGTAGATGGAAATCTTATTACAGGTAGTGGAGCTGGATATTCTGTTGATATGGGACTTGCTCTTGTAAACTATCTTGTTCCTGAAAAAGTTGCTGATGTTAAAAAAGCTCTTACTATAAAAGATTAATCTTATTAATTTCTTTATAAATAAAAAAAAGTCTGTAAAAATTATTAAAAATAATTCTACAGACTTTTTATTTTTTATTAATATTTTTGTAGTTTATAAAATTTATATTTTTTTAAACTATTTTTGTTGTCCAATCTTCTACATTCCAAACTTCAGTGGCTATATCATTATAAAATTCTGGCTCATGGCTTACTAAAACTATTGTTCCCTTAAATTCTTGTAACGCTCTTTTTAATTCGTCTTTAGCTTCTACATCTAAGTGGTTAGTAGGTTCGTCAAGCACTAAGAAATTTATATTTTGTAACATTAATTTACATAAACGGACTTTTGCATTTTCTCCTCCAGACAAAACTTGTACTTGGCTTGTAATATGGTCTCTTGTAAGTCCACATTTAGCAAGTGCAGCTCTTGCTTCTTGATTTGTCATACTAGGATATAAATTCCAAATATAATCTAATGCTGTTATTCCAGAAATATTTTCTTCTTGTTGGAAATATCCAATTTCTAAAAATTGTCCATGCTCAACTTCTCCTGAAAATGGTTTTAATTTTCCAAGAATTGTTTTCAGCAATGTGGATTTTCCAAGCCCATTAACTCCCTTTATAGCTATCTTTTGATTTCTCTCTATAGTAAAATTAAGTGGTCTAGTCAAAGCTTCATTATATCCTATCACTAAATCTTTAACTGTTACAACTTCTCTACTTGGAGTACGAGCCTCTTTAAATTGGAAAGTTGGTTTTGGTTTTTCTCTAGCGATTTCAATTATATCCATTCTATCTAATTTTCTTTGACGGTCTTTTGCAAGATTTGTAGTAGCTACACGCGCTTTATTTCTAGCAATAAAATCTTTTAAATGAGCAATTTCTTTTTGTTGCTTTTTATATGCTTGTTCAATTTGTCTTTTCTTTAACTCGTACATCTCTTTAAATTGATAATAATCTCCAGTGTAACGAGTAAGTTCAGCATTTTCTACATGATAAATAACATTTACTACTTCATTTAAGAAAGGTATATCATGAGAAACAAGGATAAAAGCATTTTCATAATTTTTTAAGAAATTTTTAAGCCACATAATATGATTTTCATCTAAAAAGTTTGTAGGCTCATCAAGTATAAGTATCATAGGATTTTCCAACAAAACTTTTGTTAATAAAATTTTTGCTCTTTGTCCACCTGATAATTCTGTAACATCTCTATCAAGTCCTATATCCATAAGTCCAAGCCCTGCTGCATACTCTTCTATTTTAGAATCAAGAGAATAAAAATCTCCACTTTCTAATATACTTTGAATTTCTCCAACTTCTTCCATTAAAGAATCCATCTCTTCTGGAGAACAATCTCCCATTTTATCATATAGTGCCATCATCTCTTTTTCTAATTCAAACATATGGTCAAAAGCACTTCTCAATATATCTCTAATTGTTTTTCCTTTTTCTAAAGTACTATATTGGTCAAGATACCCTGTTGTAATGTGGTTACACCAAGTAACTTTTCCTTCATCAGGAACAAGTTCTCCTGTTATAATATTTAAAAATGTTGTTTTTCCCTCTCCATTTGCTCCAACAAGTCCTACATGTTCTCCTTTTAAAAGTCTAAAAGAAGCATTTTCTAAAATAGTCCTCGCTCCATATCCATGACTAACATTTGTTACTTCTAATATCATTATTTCCTCCAAAATTAAAAACTCTACAATTTATTATTTTATCATACTTTTTAGTTTTTTTCATTAATTATTTTTATTTTTATAAAAATATAGTATAATTATATTATCAATATACAAGGAGGACTTACTATGATTTTTTTAGGTATTATTGTTTTACTAATTGTTATTATTGCTTTTATTCTAATTGGAATTTATAACAAATTAGTAAAAGAGAAAAATTTTGTAGAAGAAGCTTTTTCTACAATAGATGCTTATTTGAAAAAAAGATATGACCTTATTCCTAATTTAGTAGCTACTGTAAAAGGATATAAGGATTATGAGGGAGAAACTTTAGAAAAAGTTATAGCTGCAAGAAATAAATATATGAGCTGTACAAATATGAATGACAAAATAGAAAATGAAAATATGATAGCTGGGACTTTAGGAAAATTATTCGCATTGCAAGAATCTTATCCTGATTTAAAAGCTAATACAAACTTTTTATCTCTTCAAGGAGAAATTACAAAAATTGAAGAGGACATTTTACAAGCTAGAAAATATTATAATGGCAGTGTAAGAAATTATAATACTTATTGTGAAACTTTTCCTAATCTTTTCATTGCTAATATGTTTGGATTTAAAAAATATCCATTCTTTAATATAGAAGAAAGCAAGGAGAAAGAAAATGTTAAAATTAGTTTCTAGTATATTTTTTATTTTATTTACAATATCCTTTGGTAGTAATAATTATGTTATAAATAATTATAAAGTCAATATAAATATAACTGAAAAAAATGTATATAAAATTGAAGAGGAAATACAAGCTAATTTTTTAAGACCTAGTAGAGGATTATATAGAATAATTCCTACTAAATACAACGGAAGGACTATTAAAGTTACAGACATAAAAGTTAATGAGAAATCTCTTATAAGAGAAAGTGATGATACTACTTTCATTAGACTTGGTGACCCTAATAAATATATAACAGGTATAAAAGATTATAAAATTTATTTTAATCACAATCTTGGTTGGGATAAAACAAATGAATATGATGAAGTTTATTATAATCTAATTGGAAATGATTGGGATACAACTATAAAAAAAGTTGAATTTTCTGTAACATTACCAAAACCATTTGATATAAACAAAATTTCTTTTACTTCTGGGTCTAGAGGTAATACAACATCTAATGGAGTATATTGGCAAGTAAAAGGTAATACAATATATGGATATACAACTTCATCATTATCTCCTTATGATAGTCTTACATTGGCTATCCCTCTAGAAAATGGCTATTTTGATATTGGTAGTAGTAAAATATTTTACTATTTAAATAATATAATTTATTCTGTCGGAAAATTCCTTTTATTTGGAATTTATCCTATAATATTATTTATTGCTTTCTATATTTATAAGAAAAATAAAAAAGAATTAAAAGTTATTGAAACAGTTGAATTTTATCCACCAGATAATCTTACTCCTACTGAAGTAGGTTATTATATAGATGGTTCAGTTGATGCAAAAGATTTGACTAGTATGATTTTCTATTGGGGTGATAAAGGTTATCTCTCAATAATCGAAAAGGAGACTGGTGGATTATTTAATAGAAAACAAATCTTTTTAGAAAAATTAAAAGATATAGAAACTGATAAAACTTTTGAAAGATATTTATTTGATAGTTTATTTGCCTTTGCAAATGGAAATATAGTAAATATTTCAGAGTTAAGAAATGAATTCTATATTTATATGGAAAAAACAAGTGATATTTTTCAAATAGATTTAATAAAAAATAAGAAAACACTATATTCTAAAGAAAATAAAACAAATACTAGAAAAATAACTTTTTTAATTCCTGTAACTATGCTTTCTACTTTTATTCTTATTAGTACTTTTAGTGATGGAAATTTTCCTAATGTTATCTTATTCTTTATAGCTACTATTATAACTTGTGCATTACTTGAAAAACTTTCTAGAAAACTTAGAGTACGCTCAGAATATGGAAATAAAATTCTAGGTAGATGCCGTGGATTTAAGAAATTTTTAGAAGTTACTGAAAAAGATAAATTAGAAATGCTTTTAGAAGAAAATCCAAATTATTTTTATGATATTTTACCTTATGCTATTGTATTGGGAGTAAGTGATATATGGGCTAATAAATTTAAAGATTTAGTTACTGCTCCTCCTACTTGGTATAATACAAATTCAACAAGTGATGTATTTGTATTTTCTCATTTTATGGGAAGATTTAATAATTCTTTAAATTCATTAAATAATTCTATGCTTTCATCACCTAAATCTTCGACTAATTTTGGTGGTGGTCGTTCTTCTTCTAGTGGTGGTTCTTCTGGAGGAGGAGCAGGAGGTGGAGGTGGAGGAAGTTGGTAAAACTTATATGCCACACTTCTGACATAATGTTTTAATATAATGAATTTGTTCATAAGACCTTTCCTTTTAAATATAAGAAATGGTAGAAACTGTGATATTAGCCGGTCACAGTTTCTTTTATTTTTTTGTAATATTATCTTTACTACTATAAAAAAAAGATATATAATATAATTCCTTGGCAGGGGAGTTTTATATAAAAAAGGTTCATTACAATGTAATGAACCTTTTTATTTTACCATACTGTTACAGCTGAAGCCCCAAAGCCACAACTTGTAGAATAATATTTTGCATCTATTGGCTTACCTTTATATAACATAACTAATCCATATGTTTTTTTAACTGCTTCTCTTGTTTCTGGATTTTCATGTGTATTATTATAAACTTGAGACATTGTATTATCTGTTACATGAAAACCTTGAGCTCTATATCTACCTTTTAAATAGTCACTAAGGGCGTAAGTTCTAGCTGCCACAGCTTGAGCTTTTAGAGCTTCAATACCAAAACTTCTTGGCATTTCACTAGGTACAACTTGTAATAAATAATCTTCTATAAAGACTTCATTAATAAGATTAAGTCTACCAGAAGCAGTTTGTGATAATTTTATTTCTAAAGTTCCTCTATATGTTGGATTTTTATGGGCTCTTCTTATAGAAGTTATAGTAAATCTATTGTTAGAACTTCTAAGTTCTACTTTTTCTTTTGTTTCAGCTCTCTTTTTCCCATTTACATAGACATACATTTTTGATGATTTAGGAACTATTTTTACTTCATCACCTTTTTTTAAAGTAATTCTCATCCAACTATTTACAAGGTCTGATTTAGCATCAGTTTTTATTGTAACCACTTCATGATTCAGACTAGACATATTACTTGTAGTAAGTCCTATTCTTATCTCTCTTCCAACTCCAGGTAAAGAATACATATTTTTTATTTCTATATCTTTATAATAAAAATTCAAAATTTCTTTAAAATTCTTTCCATAATTTTTACTTAAGTCGTAAGCTCCATATTGGCTCATACCAGAACCATGTCCAAATCCTCCACCATAAACTACAAAATCTCCACCTTTTTTCTCTATAGCAAAAAATCCTGATGGTAATAGTGGTGGATTATATTTTGTCGAAGTATATTTTTTATCTCCACCTTTTGCAAGTTTTAGTTCTACTTTTTTTCCTACATTATACTTTGCTAAACCTAAAACTTTTCTTATTGTATATTCTCCTCTTAAAAGATACTCTCCATTACTTCCTTTTATTAAAAGATAAGTAATAACTCCTGATTTTCCTCTTTCTAAAACAATAATATCTTTTAATCTTCCTACTGGATTAGATTTTATAGGTTTTCTAACCCATCTATTTTTTTCTAAAGTAAATACAAATGATTTATTTATTGTAGGTAAAACTTTATTAATACTTTTTGCATAGTCAGAAGAATCAATTTCATAAGTCCATCTCCAATAACTTGAATTATCTCCATATCCTTGCATTTTAGAATTTCTAAAAAATATTATAAAATCTTTTTCTGACTTCCCAATAAATCTTCCATTTGTTAAATGGCTACTATCTCTTAAATATGGAAAATTATCTGTATAAGTAACATCTGGTGTTGGATATCCATACTTTGAAAAATACGAAATTCTTCCATCTCTTCCAACATTTTGATTATAAGTTGGTCTGTAATAAGTAGATGATTTTTTATTTCCACACCCTACATAAAATATCATAATAATTAAAGTAAAAAAGCTTAAAATATATTTTTTCATTATTTCTCCTTATAAGGTAATATTATTTGCTTTAATATACTGTCTAACTCTCTCTAATTCTTCCACAGTGTCAACACCTATAATTTTATATTGAGTTTCTAAAACTTTTATTTTGTGACCATTTTCTAAAACTCTTAATTGTTCTAATGATTCAGAAATTTCAAGTGATGTTTGCTCCCATTGAGAATATTCCATTACAAACTCTCTTTTATATCCATAAATTCCTACATGTTTATAATAAATATCTTTATTTTTATTTCTTGGATATGGAATTACTGACCTTGAAAAATATATAGCATAATCATTTTTATCTGTAATAACTTTTACACTATTAGGATTTTCTATATCTTCTTGATTATCAAGTTTAAATTTTAAAGTTCCCATTTCTAATTGAGGTTCTTTTTTGAAAGCATCTATTAAAGAATTAATCATATCTTTTTCAATTAGTGGTTCATCCCCTTGAATATTTATAATTACATCAGCATCTGTTATTTTTTCACAAACTTCTGCTATTCTACTTGTTCCATTAGGATGGTCTTCTCTTGTCATAACAGCCTTTCCACCAAATTTAACTACTTCATCATATATTCTTTTATCATCAGTAGCTACTACCACATCATCTAAATCAGAATTTTTTACTCTTTTATAAACCCATTCTATCATTGTATGACCACATATATCTTTTAAAGGTTTTCCTTCTAGTCTACTTGAACCATAACGAGCTGGTATTACTCCTAAAAATTTCACTTTTAATCCTCCTATAACATTAAAATGATTTTATACATTATTAAAATTGTATCATATTTCTATATTATTGTAAAAAATAAATTTAGAAAATTTATTTTTTTATAGTATAATTATTATATAGAATGCTCAGAGGAGGACTTTTATGGAAAATATAAAAAAATTTGCTGATATTATAAAAAATAGTAATTATATTGTTGCTTTTACAGGGGCTGGAGCCTCTACAGATTCTGGACTTGCTGATTTCAGAGGAAAAAATGGGCTTTATAATGACAGAAATTTTATGGGATATGAGCCTGAGGAAATTCTTAGCCATGATTTCTTTTTTGCTCACAGAGATATTTTTAATAGATACCTAAAGGAAAAACTTTCTATAGATGGAATAAAACCAAATTTTGGCCATAAAGCATTAGCTGAACTTGAAAAATTAGGAAAATTAAAAACTGTTATTACTCAAAATATTGATAATTTACACCAAGAAGCAGGAAGTAAAAATGTTTTAGAACTTCATGGAACTTTAAAAAAATGGTATTGTCTAAACTGTGGTAAAAAATCTAATGAGGATTTTAAATGTTCTTGTGGTGGCACTGTGAGACCTCAAGTAACTCTTTATGGTGAAATGCTTGATGAGGTTGTAACTGAAAATGCTATAAAAGAAATAAAAAAAGCTGATACTTTAATAATAATTGGAACAAGTTTAACTGTTTATCCAGCAGCATATTATATAAATTATTTTAAAGGAAACAATCTTATAATAATCAATGAAACTCCTACTTCACAAGATGGAATGGCAAATGTAGTTATAAGAGAAAAATTTGCAGCAATTATGGAAAAAGTTATGAAAATTTTAAAATAATTCTAAAATTTTTATTGACAATTTTAAAAAAATTTTATAAAATACTTTCATAAAATTTAATAAGCAACAATGGCGCCCACAAGAGACTCATTAGGTAGATTTAATTGCTACTCATCTTGCTTGGGTGGAGTGTATAGTGAATTATAAGGTAACCCAAGGGTTACCTTTTTTATTTATTTTATTTTTTAGGAGGACTTTATGAAAACTTTAAATCATGTTAAATACATCAAAAGATGTATTGAAATAGCCAACGAATCTATGGCTAGCGGAAACCATCCTTTTGGAGCTTTAATTGTTGATAAGGAGGGAAATATAATAGTAGAATCTGGAAATATTGAAGTTACTGAAAAAGAAGCTACAGGACATGCTGAAACTACTGCTGTTAGAAAAGCTGTAAAATTATATTCTAGAGAATTTTTATGGGATTGTACTTTATATTCTACTGCTGAACCTTGTTGTATGTGTACTGGAGCAATTTATTGGGGAAATATTGGAAGAATAGTTTATGGAATAAGTGAAAAAAAATTATTAGAATTAACAGGTAGTGATGAAGATAATCCTACTTTTGATATGCCTTGTAGAGAAATTTTAGCAAAAGGACAAAAAAATATTGAAGTTATAGGACCAATAGCTGATGATGAATTAGCAAAAGAAATAGCAAAAGCTCACATTGGATATTGGAATAAATAATTTTAAATTTCTCGTATAATTTTGATAATTCGGTTCAAAAGTTTCTACAGTTCTACCTAAATAGAACTACTACGAGTTGACTCAAAAAGTCCAATTCGAATTTAATAAAAAACATTAAAGGAGAAAAATTTTTATGAATAATAAACTTATACAATTTTTAGATAAAAAATTTTTTATTTCAGAAAGAGGAGGAAGTTTTAAAGGAGAATTTTTAGGAGGTTTAACTACTTTTCTAACAATATCATATATTATCTTCGTAAATCCTGCTGTCCTTTCTCTTACTGGTATGGATAAAGCTGCTTTAGTAACTGTTACATGTGTAGCTAGTGCTATTGGCTCTTTTCTTGGTGGAATCTTAGGAAATGTTCCTATTTCTCTTGCACCAGGTGTTGGACTTAATGCTTTTTTTACTTTCACTCTCGTAATGGGAAATGGTATTCCTTGGCAAGATGCTTTAGGAGTAGTATTTTTTTCTGGAGTTTTCTATTTAATTCTTGCCTTTGGTAGTATTAGAGAAAAGATTATAAATTCTATTCCTCAATCTTTAGCTACTGCTTCTACTGTTGGAATTGGTCTATTTTTATCTTTGATTGGACTTAAAAGTATGGGAATAATTGTAGCTGACCCAACAACTCTTGTAAAAATAGCTCCTATCACTTTACCTGTTGGTCTTTCTTTAGGATGTTTATTTCTAATGTATATTTTAGATATGAAAAATATAAAAGGTGGCGTTTTATTAAGTATTATTATTACATCTATTGTTGGAATGTTTCTAGGAGAAGTTCCTATTCCTGAAAAATTGTTATCTTCTCCTCCAAGTATGAAACCTTTATTTTTTAAATTAAATATATTAGGTGTTCTAAAATTAAGTCTTTTAGGCTCTATTTTTTCTTTTATGTTTATAGATCTTTTTGATTCTTTAAGTGTTTTAATGTTTTCATATAAGGAAGTTCCCTTTAGAAATGAAGAAGAAAGAAAAAAAGGATTAGGAAGAATGCTTTATGCAGATTGTTCTTCTACAATAATTGGTGCTCTTTTAGGAACTAGTACTGTTACAACTTATGGAGAATCTATTGCAGGTATTAAAATGGGAGCAAAAACAGGTCTTGCTTCTATCTTTACAGGCCTTCTATTCTTATTAGCTCTATTTATCGCTCCAATTGTAGAAGCTATTCCTGTATTTGCTGTAGCTCCAGCTCTTGTTATTGTAGGAATATTTATGTTTAGAAATGTTTCACAATTAGATTTAAGCAATATGAAAGAAGCTATTCCTTCTTTTATGACTATAATATTTATGCCAATGACTCATAGTATTGCTATTGGACTTAGTATAGGATTTATTTCTTACATTATTATAAATGTAGCAGCTAGAGATTATAAAAAAATCTCAATTACATTATGGTTAATTGGCATTTTATCTGTCATAAATTTACTAATATAATAAATCATAATATTTATTATAAATTTAATTTTCTTTATAGTTATAATAAAAAAACTACACTTAACAAAGTTAAATGTAGTTTTTTTATTAATTATATAAAATTTCTGCTATATTTTTTCTATATTTATTTGATTGTTCTATTTCTATTGTATGATTTTCCATTAAGAATTTTCTTGCATTCCATTTAGTTGATAAAAGTCCGTTATCTGGGTCTAAGTTCTGATAATATAAATCACCACTTGCTACTAAACTATCAATAAATTCAAACTTACTAGGAGAATAATATCCAGCATTTATTATTTCTTCATAATATCTTTTCCAAATAGGAGCAGCTAATCCTCCACCTGTTCCTCTAGGAATTTCTTTATTATCATCATATCCTAAATAAACTGTTGTTACATATTCTGGAGTTATTCCTGCATACCAAACACTTAATGAATCGTTAGTTGTTCCAGTTTTTCCTCCCTGTTCTATATTTTTTCCTTTTTTAGTAACTACAGTAGCAGGTTTACTTGTTCCATATTTTACAGAACTTACTAATAAATTAGTTGTAAGAGCAATATCTTTAGTATCAAAAACTTTTTTCACGCTTGGAGTATTTTTAATTAAAGTATTTCCATCTTTATCTCTTACTTCTAAAACATACATTGGTTCTACAATGTAACCTCCATTAGAAAAAATAGCAAATGCTTTTGATAAATTTAGCGGTGTAGCTGTTAAAGCTCCTAAAGCAGCACTTAAATTTGTAGTTGGTTCCATTCCAATATCTAATTTCTTAACATTTTCATTTAAAAATTTTGGTGTAATATCTTCTAATAATTTTATAGCAACACTATTAGCTGACCTATTAAATGCTTCAAGTAAAGTTTGATTATTTTTATATGTGGTTGTAACATTTTTAGGTGCCCAACCATTATCATAAAGAGCTCTAGAATCTTCTATTATGGTATTTTCTTTATAACCTTTCATTATTGCAGAAAGATATACAAAAGGTTTAAAAGATGAACCAATTTGCCTACGAGAAGATATAGCTCTATTAAAGTTTCCAGGAATAAAGTTTCTTCCACCAATTATACTTGTTACATAACCATTTGAACTATTAATAGTTACCATAGCTCCCTCTAACTCTGGATTATCAACTATTGGTTGATATTCATTAAATACTTGTTGAGCTACTTTTTGCATATTGTAATTAAGAGTTGTAAAAACTTGTAAACCACCATTATAAATAAGTTCTTCATCAAAATTTTCTTGTAAATAATCTAAAACTAAATCTGTGAAACTTGGAGCTAAAGATTTATTTACTTTTTCTCTTTCGTAAACAATAGTAGTTGTTACTGGGTCTATTTTTCCCTCTACATCTTCTTCTAATATAAATTTATGATTTATAGCTTTTTGATATTCAGATTCACTAATAAATCCATAACGCTTCATTTGTGAAAGGACTAATCTCATTCTCTCTAATGAAGCATCTAAATTTTTTCTAGGATTATAATATCCAGGTCTATTAGGAATTCCAGCAAGCATTGCAGCCTCTGAAACATTTATATATCTAATATCCTTTTTAAATAGAGATTTTGCAGCACTTTTTACTCCATAATCTCCTTCACCAAAATAAATTTCATTTAAATATTTTACGAAAATTTCATTTTTAGTGTATCTTTTTTCTATCTCAATTGTTAAAATTGCTTCTTTTATTTTTCTTGATAATTTTTTTTCATGATTTAAAAAAGCATTTCTTGCTAATTGTTGAGTAAAAGTACTAGCTCCTTGACTTTTACTTCTTGATTTTATATTTACAACAATGGCTCTCATTAATCCAATAGGGTCAATTCCATAATGATTATAAAATCTTCTATCTTCAATAGCTACAAAAGCATCTTTTAAATTTTCTGGTATTTCATCAAATTTTGCTGGTATTCTTGATTCTCTGTATAATTCATCTATAACTACTCCATTTATATCATAAACTTTTGTAGGTATTGATGGTGTATAAGATTCTATCAAGTTTTCTATATCTGGCATTTGTTTTTTATAATGATTTATAACTAAAGTCACACTTAAAATTCCAGTAAAAAATAATGCTACACATGTTATTAAAGTTATTTTAAAAGCTTTTTTCATTGAATTATCTCCATTTATTTAGTTGTTCTTTGTCTTAATTGTCCACAAGCTCCGTCTATATCTGTACCTTTTTCTCCTCTTATTATAACATTTACTTTTCTATCATTTTTTAAATAATTATAAAATTTCTCAATTTTTTTCTCACTAGGTCTTTCAAAATCATTTTCTACCACAGGGTTATATGGTATTAAATTTAATGCATGGTCAAATTCGTGTACAAAGTCTGCCAACATTTCAGCATCTCCTTGTGATACATTGAAGTCTTTTATTAAAATATATTCAAAAGTAATTCTTCTATTTGTTCTTTTTTGATATTCTTGTAATACTGTAAATAAATCTTCTAATGGATATTTTTTATTAATTGGCATTAGTTCATCTCTTTTTTCATTAAATACAGCATGAAGAGAGATTGCTAATTCAACTTGTAACTTTTCTTCCATTAATCTTTCTATTCCTGTGATAATTCCAGATGTTGAAACTGTTATTTTCCTTCTTGAAATGTTAAGTCCTTTCTCATCAGAAATTATTTTAATAACTTTTATTAAATTATCAATATTTAAAAATGGTTCTCCCATTCCCATAAAAACTATATTATTTACATTTTGTTCTCTATTTCTAAGTCTTCTTTCTATTGTATAAATTTGATTTAGAATTTCATGAACTGTAAGATTTCTCTCATATCCTGAAGCTCCTGTTGCACAAAATTTACATTTTATAGGACATCCAACTTGTGTAGATACACAAACTGTATTTCTATCTTTATGTTTTAATAATACTGTTTCTATTGTATTCCCATCTTCTAATTTAAATAAAAATTTCTCTGTTCCATCTATTTTTGAAATTTGATGTTTTATTATATTTAATAATGGTATATATGAATTATTGTCTAGAGCTTCTCTATCTTTTAAAGAAATATTTGTCATATCATGAATATTTCTAACTAACTTTGAATGCAACCAATTATATATTTGTTTACCATAAAACTTTTTCATTCCAAGTGATAAAATATAATCTGTTAATTCAGCCTCATTAAGATTTAATAATGCTATTTTTGAATTTTCCATTCTTCCTCCATCTTTATAAAAAATTGTATTTGACTATATATTTTATCAGTTTTTTAAAAAAATAACAAGTCTTTATTATAATATGTTATTTAATAACTCCATTATTTCCTCTTTTGTAGCAGTTCCTTTTATATTTCCCTGATTTTGACTTCCACCACCTTTTAAGGTATTTTTCTTTTCAACAATTTTTTTAATAATTTCATTACAATTTAAAGTATTACTACTTAACATAATTGCACTATCTGAAATTCCTATAAATGTTTCATCTCTATCAGAAAAATATTTTCTAACTTCATTAATAACATCTTTTTCATCTTCATAAATCACAAATTTTTTATTTTTTATAACTGTTGAAGTTTTTATTAAAGTTTCAAATATATTTTTTGAATATTTTTGATTTAAAAATCCATAAGCTCTTTTTAAATTTTCATGCTCTATCATATATTTTTCTAACATTTCAATAATTTCATTGTCTCTGCAACTAAATTTATGATTTAATTCTTTTATAACTTCTGATTTTTTATTATAATCTCCAATGGCTCTGTCCCCAGCTAATAAATAAAATCTTGTATATTTTCCTTTTATTCTTTCATGAGAAAGAATTTTTAAAACTCTCGCTTCTTGAATATTTTTTAGATGAAATCCTGCACAAGCACAAAAATCATAATTTTCTATTTCTACAATTCTTACAAGACCTTCTTTAATTTTCTCACTAAGTGGTTTTCTAAGGGGTAATTCTTTTGCCTCTGAAATAGTTACATTTTTTTCTATTACTTTAGCACCATTTTTTATTACTTCATTTACTTTTTTCTCTAACTTTTTTACAATTTCTTCTGAAATATTGTCACTATCTAAATCAACAGTAGTAACTTCCTCAGCCATTCTAAACCCTACATTATGTAATCCAAAATATTTCGTAGCAATTCCTGAGAATAAATGTTCTGCTGTATGTTGAACAGCTATATCCTCTCTTCTTTTCATATCTATAGAATATGAGTATTTTCCAATTTCTAATTCTCTATCTATTATAATTTTATCAGGTAGAACTTCTAAAACTTTAGCTTCACCTATATGACCTCTATCACCTAATTGTCCACCCTTTCCATCTATATAAAATTTTAAAGAATTTTCTTCTAAATAATTTACAGTTATTTCATAATTTTTTTTATTTTTTATACATTTTATTATCTCTAGTTCCAATTAAGTCACCTCTTTAAAATATAAATTTATAAAATAATTATACTATAATTTTTTTTATTTTCAAAGTTAAAAAATAAAATGTCTTTTTCTTAAAAAAATATTGACATTCTAACTAAAATAATGTATTATATTTCGTAGCAAGTAATTGCCCAGATGGTGAAATTGGTAAACACAACAGACTCAAAATCTGTCGGTAGCAATACCTTGCGGGTTCGAGTCCCGCTCTGGGCACCATTTAATAAATAATTTTTTATATAAAAAACAGCCCAAAAGGCTGTTTTTCTTTCTATTATTTCTCTTCCTCTTTTATTACCACATTATTTTTATTAAATTCTCTTAATTTTCCTTTCTTGTTACCATTTACTACTAAATAATCTTTTTTTACTCCACCGTTTTTATATCTCTCTAAAATATATCTTTCTTCTTTAATTTCTCTTTTTTCATTATATTTTCTTACTGCTATAATATCTCCATTTTCATAGTAAACTTCTTCTAATAAGTTTCCATTCATATCAAAACTATTATTTTGAATTAAGTCTTTTATCTCTCCATTCTCAAATTTAATTACTTTTTGAATTTCTCCATTCCAATTTCTAAGAGTTCCAAGTCCTGTATATAATTTATCAGTAATATAATCATAATATTTTCCAGAATCATGATATAGACGGAATTGAGTATTTATAATTTCTCCATCTTTACCCATAACTTCTTTTGTAGAAGGATATTTTATTCCATCTAAAAATATTCCATACATTATTATTTGTCCTTTAAAGAAATTTACAATCTTGTTATACTCCTCTTTCTCTTTTATAGCATCCTCATCTTTTTTCTCTATATATTTATTAATTTTTTCATATATTTCTTTTACTTCTTTTCTTGCTTCTTTTTTATGTAAAACTTCTGCTTCATAAAGTAATTTAAATTTTTCTTCCTTATTTAATTCTTTATACCTTCCACAAGAACATAATAATAATCCTATAAATAAAATAGTTAATATTTTTTTCATAATTATTCCTCCTGAGAAATTTCTTCTGATTCATCTGGATTCTTATTTTGTAAAATAAAAGATACTCCCATTGAGATTAATCCTAAAAATAATACAATCCAAGCAAAAGAAAATCCAATATAAGGTCTTGCTTCTTTATCGATACTCATAATTTGAATAAATAAATATAAAAATGACATTATATATAAAACAGCAGAAATTAATATTCCTGATTTAAAATAAAATTTATGTTTTTTATAAGCTGAATAAGCTGTAAAAGCTCCACTCATTATAAATAATATAACTATAAATCTAATAGTAAATGTTTGTTGAGATATATCTACAAATCCTTGGAAATCTTTTAATCTTCCTAAAGTTGTCACTCCAAATCTTATTTTTCCAAAGAAAGGTATATTAGCCCCAACAAAAGGCATAAACGCTCCTAATATATATAAAATTCCACCTACTACACCTATAAAATGATAGTTTTCACTTTTTACATTAGTTCCTATTTTATTTTTTACAAACTCTTCAGATTTATTATAAATTTTTTCTACATTTTCTTTAAAATCACCTTTCAACATTTCTTCAGATTTATTACGAAAATTGTCAAAAGTTTCTTTTACATTTTCTTTATTAATATTAAATTTTATTAAGTTATTAATAGTTATATAAGTTGTAAATTCCCCCTCTTGTAAAGTTTTTTGTATTTCCATTATTTCTTTTGCTGTTGGTATTTCTAGATTTTCATCTTTTAATTCTTGTAACTTTGCTTTTAATATTCCAGTAGCTATCTTTTCTATCCCTTCCTCTTTTTCAGCTAATCCTGTTATTCCTTCAAAATCTGGAAATTTTATTAAAAATTTTCCATTTTCTAATTGTTTTATTACAGCTATATATTTATATGATTTTTCCATAATATCCTCCTTATCTTATACTTTGTCTAGTTTGTCTTTGTTGAATTTGGGAATTATTATTTTCTACTTTCTCTTGGTTTACTTGATTTACTCTATTTTGTTTTACAGTTTTTGGGTTTTGAATTTTATGAGTTGTTGCTATAAGTTTATCATTAGAATATACACGAGTCATTACTTTTTCAGGAATTATTCTTAAATCTTTTTTTAGACTATATTGTGAATAATTTCCATGAAGTTGCTTTATAGTATTTCCATTTACATCATTTCTAAAATATCCATAACTAACAATTTTTCCATTTAAGTCATAAATAGGAAATGTTGTTACAACTACTAAAGATGAATTTGTTTTATTTTGAACTTTTCCAACTAATGAAGTTTCCAAACCTGTTTTTTCTACATATTTTATTTCTAATTTATATCCTTCAAAAGCAAAGTTTTTACCAGAAGGAACAGGTAATTTTATACTAGCAGGAGTATCTCCTTTTAATTTTTCAACCATTCCCACCACATTATCTATTCCAGCTTCTACTCCACTTGAAATCTTATTCATCACTGTATCTACATTTGTACATCCTACAAAAAATAATCCTACAATCAAATTAGCTATTAATAATATTTTTTTCATAACTCCCCCTAAAAATTATTGTCTTTGACCATTTACATATTTATATATTTCTTCTTTTCCATTTTTAAATATATATTTTGCATCTCCATCAACTACACCATTTTTATAGTTATAAATCTCTTTATCTCCATTTGAAAAATAATATACAGCTTCTCCATTTTGTAGATTATTTACATATTTATATACTTCTTTATCCCCGTTTAAAAATTTTATCTCTGCTTCTCCATTTTTTATTCCATTTTGATAATTATATGTTTCTACTACTCCATCAGAATAAGTAAGAGTTGCTTTTCCTTCAGGTTTACCATTTTTTTCTTTATAAACTTCTGTTGAAACTATACTTTTTCCATTAAAATTAGTTTTTATAACATCATTTTTAGTTTTATATTCTTTTTTTCCTATAACTTCCCCTTTATCATTTTTTATTTCTTCTACCTTATTAAAACTGCCTTGATTTTCTTTATTATTCATTCCAACTTTTTTCTTAATAGCTTCAAAATCTAGAGGCACATAATCTTTTGCCACCTGATTTTCTTTTAAATCAACTTGATATTCTTGATTTACAAAAGTAGTTCCAAATATCTTTTCTATATTTTTCTTACTATTCCTTTTATCAAGATATGTCATTGTTCCTGAAATACTTGCTGCTATAATTATTGAAATTCCAATTCCTAAAAATAATTTCTTTTTTTCATCCATAATTAACTCCTTAATCATAAGACATTCGTTTTTTTATTTTTTCTAATCTTTTTTTTTAAAGATAATTAAATAAAAATACTTATAATTTTATAATATATAAATAAGATAAAAAAGTCAATATTTTAGAAAATTTTTTTATTTTATGCTATAATAAGTTTATTTTTAATACATATTTTATAATATGAAATATTCAAATAAATCTTTTTGAATTTCATTTTTTAATTTTAAAGTATATTTTATATAACTTTCTTCTTTTTCATTAAAACATTGTTGAAATTCCATAACTCTCTCTACTTCTCCTAGATAATAAAAATTTTCTCCCTCTTTTTTCTTCATAAAAACTTCAATACTATAATAATTATCTGCTATCTTTCCTTCAATAGTTTTTACTCCCTTTTTCTCTAAATAACGATTATTTTTTGAAAACCATGTAAAAATACCAGAATTTACAAATTGATTATCAAATAAATTATTGTTGTCTAAAGTTATAAAAATTATAACCTTTTTTTCTTCTTCAAATGTTGTATATCCACTAACTTGATACCCATTATTAAAATCTAAATTAAGATTCCAAAATCCTTGTTGTTTTGTGTACTCTTTATATTTTAATATAGATTTTTCTCCTGTTTGTTTATAATTTTTTTCTACATAAGCTAAGTTATAATTTATTAAATCATCTATCAATTTTTTAAAATAATTATTTTTATCATACGACTTTTTAAAGTCATCTTCTATAATAAATATATTATTATCTCTTTTAATTATAGGCTCATAAGTTTTTGCTGTAGAAAGACTTGTAAATATCTCTTTTGTAAAATGTTTTAAAGCATTCTCTATACTTTCTTTTTGATTATTTAAAAAATATCTTTCTTTTATAGTTTTTTCTATCTCCTCAATAGTTATTTTTCCTTTTTCCAAAATTAGTTTTAAAATATTCATCTCATGTAGTCTTTTACTTGGAGTAAAAAATGATGATAAATATTCTAAATAATTTTTTTCTAATTTTGTTAAATTTTCTACAAATTTTGGTCTTAAAACTTTTAAAACTTCATCATAATCTTTTTTATACTTCAAAATTATATTTGGTTCTATCATATTTCTATTAAAGAAATCAAATAAAAAAGGAATTCTTCCAAGTTGTTTTTCTAATAAATTAAAATCATGTTCAATATTTTTTTTAGTAGAAAAATTTGTAGAATTTATATTTTCAAATATTCTTTCTTTCACTATCTCTTCAAAAATTATACTACTTTCCCCTGGAATCATATTTGTCCCATTAATTAAAAATCTTTTCATATAATCTTTATCAAAACTATTATTTTGAGATATAGCAGTAGGAATTAAAAAGTTATTTTTATAATTTCCTATAAAATCAAGAATAACTACATAATCTTTGTCATTATATTTTCTAAGCCCACGACCTAATTGTTGAATATAAATTATAGAAGATTCTGTTGGTCTTAAAAATATAACTTGATTTACACAAGGAATATCTATCCCCTCATTAAATATATCTACAGATATAATATATGAAATCTCTCCTTTTTCCAATTTTGAGATTGCATTCTCTCTCTCTTCATTTGTATTTTTTCCTGTTAGTCCAATGGATAATATTTCTCTCTCAAGAAATTTTCTTTCTAATTCATAAACTTCCTCTACTCTTGATACAAATATAAGTCCATGTAACTTTTCTCCAGAATATCCATAATATTTACTTTTTTCAAGTATATGGTCAACTCTTTTATCTATAACTAAATCTTTTATAGTAGTATCTTCAGATATCTCTTTTCCATCAATTAAAATATCAGAAATACCAAAATAATGGAAAGGGCAAAGTAAATTTTCTTTTAAAGCATCATGTAATCTGATTTCATAAACTATATTGTGGTCAAACATCTTATAAATATCAAAATTATCACTTCTTTCTGGAGTAGCCGTCATCCCTAAAATAAATTTAGGTTTAAAATAATTAATTATTTTCTGATAAGTTTTAGCTCCTCCATGATGAACCTCATCTACTATTATGTAATCAAAATATTCTGGAGAAAAATTGCTAAGGTGTTCATCTCTATTTAAAGTTTGTACCATAGCAAATAAATAGTCTGTATCAATAGGACATTCCCCATATATCCCCATTTTTTTATCATCAATTATACTTTTAAATGTAAGAAGTGACTTATCCAAAATATTTTTTCTATGGGCTAAAAATAAAAATTTTTTAGGTTTAACTTTTTTTACATCAAAAGCTCCAAGATAAGTTTTGCCTGTACCTGTAGCACTTATTAAAAGTCCTTTTTTTTCATTTTTTCTTAAAACCTCTAAATTTTCTAAAGCTTCTTTTTGCATTAAATTTGGTTTTACATCTTTTAATAATATTTTCTCATTTTCATAATTTATTTTTTTATAAAATTCTCTACTAGATAGATACAAATTTTCATATTTTTCTATATCTTCCATAGTAAGAATTGGTAAATCCAAAAAAATATTATTAAATTTTTCTAAAGAATCTTGTATTAATTTTCCATTTTCTAAAGAAGTTACTTTTAAATTCCATTCAAAATTAGTAGTTAAAGCTGTTTGAGTAAGATTACTACTTCCTATTATCATTGTCCAAATATTACTTTTTCTAAAAAAATATCCTTTAGCATGGAATTTTTCTTTAGATAATAATTTTATCTCTATATTTTTGTATGAAAGTAATTTCTTTAATGCTTTAGGTTGAGTAAAATTAAGATAATCTCCTGTAAGAATTTTTCCCTGTATATTTTTTTCCTCTAAAATTCTAAGTTGTTCTAATAATAAAGTTATTCCACTCTCTGTTATAAATGCTACAGAAATTATAAATTCATCACAATTTTCTAATTGACTTCTGATAGTAGTTATTATCTTTTCTTCATTATTAGAAAGTAATTTATGTTGATATTCTTCAAAAGAATTAAATTCACTATTAATTAAACTAGTTTTATAACTATCCATTAAAGATAATTCCATATTATCCTCCATTTTTTTATAATTATTATATCATATCTTTATTTAGGATAAAAAATCTTTATTTATATTTATTATAAGTCCATCTCTATACTATTTCATTTATTTTTAACAATAAATTTTCTTATGTTTCAATAGTATCTTTGAACCATAAAATTTATTCTTACAAATTTATGAAATCTAAATTTTTTATTAATTATATCTTTTGTTATTTTAAATTATTTTTATAAAAAAATACACCTAAAAATTTTAGGTGTATTAAAAATTTTAATTATTTTGCACTTAAAGCAGCCATAGTTATATAGTTATATGGTTGATTGAAATGAGGTAAGAAGAAAATATCTAATAATTTTAATTTATCAATAGTTACTTTTTCTTGAATAGCTAATGAAAACATATGAATTCCCATAGATATATCTTGTTTTGAAGCCATTTGAGCTCCTAAAACTCTTCTTGTTTCTTTATCATAAACTATACGAATTTTTACTTTATTATTATTATGCTCTATGAAAGCTGGTTTTTGTAAATCTTCATAGTCAGTAGCAATAGCATTATATCCTAATCTAGTAGCTTTTTCTAAAGTTAATCCTGTTGAAACCATATTTAATCCAAATATAGAAATTCCATTAGAACCTTGTACTCCTATACTTTCTAATTTTGTTCCACATACATTATGAGCTGCTACTACTCCAGAACGAACAGCGTTAGTAGCTAAAGCTATATAATTTGTATTTTCAATAGAGTTATCAAATACAGTAGCACAATCTCCAATAGCATAAACATCATCTAAACTTGTTTTTTGAGTTAAATCTACTTTATAAGCTCCATTTTTAAATAATTCAAGAGTTCCTTTTCCTAAAATATTATTTGGAACAAAACCAACAGCTAAAATTACCATATCAGCTTTATAAGTTTTCTTATCAGTTACAACTTCTTCTACTTTATCAGTTCCTTTTATTTCTAAAACTTTTTCTCCATAATTTACTTTAATTCCATTATCAGATAAATTTTTACTCATCATATTTCTGAATTCAGTATCATAATATCCTGATAAGCAACTATCACTTAAATCAACAAGATTTACATTTTTTCCACATCTTTGGAACGCTTCAACTAACTCTACTCCAATATATCCAGCTCCAACTACAACGATATCTTTTAAATCTTGACTTTTTAATTTTTCTATAACATCTGCTGCATGTTGATATAATTTAACAAATTGAACATTTTTTAAATCTTTTCCTGGAATATTTAAGTCAATTGGTAATGAACCTGTTGAAAGTATTAATTTGTCATATGATTCCTCATATTTTTCTCCATTTTTTCCAGTTGCAAAAACAACTTTCTTTTCAAAATCTATATTATTAACTTCAGTTTCCATATGAATTTTTGCTCCTTTAGATTCTAAAGTTTCTTTAGAAGAATAAAATAATCCCTCTGGTCCAGAAATTTGTTTCCCTATCCATAAAGCCATTCCACAACCTAAAAAGCTAATGTTTGAATTTCTATCGAAAACTACTACTTCGTTATTAGGATAATTATTTAATATTGTATTTATTGTAGCTGTTCCAGCATGATTTGCTCCCACTACTACTATTTTACTCATTGTATTACCTCCAAAAATGTTATTATTATAGTTTGATATAAAACTATTATACATTAATAAAATAAAAAAGGCAAGGAATTTTCACGAAAAAACTCTTTAAAAAAAATTTTTTTTTTAATATAATATAAGTATCAATAATTATGAGGTGAATATATTAATGGAAAATACAAGAGAAAAAATAAAATCCTCTAAAAGAATAGTTATAAAAGTTGGAACTTCAACATTAACATATTCAAATGGAAATTTGAATTTTCATCTTATGAATAGACTTGCTTGGGTTTTAGCTGATCTAAAAAATCAAGAAAAAGATGTAATTTTGGTTACTTCTGGAGCTATTGGAGTAGGTTCTAAAAAATTAAATTTTAAAACTAGACCTACAGAAATTAGAGAAAAACAAGCTGCAGCAGCTGTTGGACAAGCTGAACTTATGCATATTTATCAAAATTTTTTAGGTGAATATAATCAAGGAGTTGCACAAGTCCTTTTAACTAAAGATGATTTTAAAGAGGGAGAAAGAAAAACAAATACAACAAATACTTTAGAAACTCTTTTATCTTTTGGAGTAATTCCAATAGTAAATGCTAATGATACAATCTCTACTTTTGAAATAGAATTTAGTGATAATGATAGACTATCAGCTAGTGTTGCTTCATTATTAAAATCAGACCTTTTAATAATTTTAACAGATATAGATGCACTTTATGATTCAAATCCTAAAACTCATCCTGAAGCTAAAAGAATATCTTATGTAGAAAAAGTTACTGATGATATTTTAAAAATGGGTGGAGAAAAAGGGAGTGAATTTAGTGTAGGTGGAATGGAAACTAAACTTCTAGCAGCTAGAGAGTGTTATGATGGTGGAGTTATGATGGCTATAATAGATGGTTCAAATCCTTTATATATTGAAGATTTAATTCAAGGAAAAGATATAGGAACAATTTTTGGTTGTTCTAAATAATTAGGAGGATATATGTATATTGAAAATTTAGGATTATTAGCAAGAGAAGCTGAAATACAGATTGCTCAACTTTCAACTGAAATTAAAAATGAAGTTTTACTAAAATCTGCTGAAGCTCTTTTAAAAAATTCTACTAAAATTATAGAAATCAATAAAAAAGATGTAGAAAAAGCTAAAGAATCTGGAGTAAAAGATGCTTTTATAGATAGACTTACTCTAACAGAAAAAAGAATTAAAGATATGGCTGATGGCCTAAAACAAATTGTTTCTTTAAATGACCCTGTAGGAGAATTTATATATGGAAAAACTTTACCTAATGGACTTATTATTCAACAAAAAAGAGTTCCTTTAGGAGTAGTAGCTATAATTTTTGAATCTCGTCCAAATGTTACAGCTGATGCTTTTGGATTATGTCTAAAAAGTGGGAATGCTGTTATTTTAAGAGGTGGAAAAGAAGCTATAAATACTAATATTGCCATTGTAAAAGTTTTTAAAGAAGTTTTAAAAGAATGTAATTTGAATGAAAATGCAATTCAAATCGTTGAGAATACAAGTCATGAAATTGCAAATGAACTTATGAAAGCTCATGAATATATTGATGTCTTAATCCCTAGAGGAAGTTCAAGACTTATAAATACAGTTATTAATAATAGTACAATTCCTTGTATCCAAACAGGAGTTGGAAATTGCCACATTTTCGTTGATGAAAGTGGAAAATTAGATGATGCTATAAATATAATTATAAATGCAAAAACTCAAAGACCTGGTGTTTGCAATGCTGTTGAAACTCTTTTAATTCATAAAAACATCGCTAAAGATTTACTTCCTAATTTAGGAAGAGAATTAATTTCTAGAAATGTAGAAATTAGAGGAGATGAAACAGTAAGAAAATATATAGAAAATTCTGTTGAGGCTACTAAAGAAGATTGGGCAACAGAGTATGAAGATTATATTGTAGCAATAAAAATTGTAGAGGGATTAGATGAAGCTATAAAACATATAGCAAAATATGGAACTAAACATTCAGAATGTATAGTTACAGAAAATTATTCTAATGCTCAAAGATTTTTAAATGAAATTGATGCTGCTGCTGTATATATTAATGCTTCCACAAGATTTACAGATGGTGGTCAATTTGGTTTTGGAGCTGAAATAGGAATTAGTACTCAAAAACTTCATGCTAGAGGTCCTATGGGATTAAAAGAACTTACTACAACTAAATATGTAATAATGGGAAATGGGCAAGTAAGAAAATAATTTAAAAGGAGGAATTGTATAATAAATATTTTTATTTATCATACAAAATATAATTTATGAAAATAATAGTAACAGGTGGAGCTGGATTTATTGGTGGAAATTTTGTCCACTATATGTTAAAAAAATATAATGACTATAAAATTATCTGTCTTGATAAATTAACTTATGCTGGAAATCTTGAAACTTTAGCTCCTGTAATGGAAAATAAAAACTTTAAATTTGTAAAAGGAGATATTGCTGATAGAGAATTTGTATATAATCTTTTTGAAGAAGAAAAACCAGATATAATAGTTAATTTTGCTGCAGAAAGTCATGTGGATAGGTCAATAGAAGACCCTGGAATATTTTTACAAACAAATGTGATAGGAACAGGTGTTTTATTAGATGCTTGTAAAAAATATGGAATAAAAAGATATCATCAAGTTTCAACTGATGAAGTTTATGGAGATTTACCTTTAGATAGACCAGATTTATTTTTCACAGAAAGTACTCCATTACACACATCAAGTCCATATTCTGCTTCAAAAGCTTCTGCTGATTTATTAGTACAAGCTTATCATAGAACATTTAAACTACCTATTACAATATCAAGATGTTCTAACAATTATGGACCATACCATTTTCCAGAAAAATTAATTCCTTTAATGATAGCTAATGCACTAAATGATAAGCAACTACCTGTTTATGGAAAAGGTGAAAATGTAAGAGATTGGTTATATGTAGAAGACCATTGTAGAGCAATAGATATGATAATTCATAATGGAAGAGTTGGAGAAGTCTATAATATTGGTGGACATAATGAAAGGACTAATTTAGAAGTAGTAAAAACTATAATAAAAGAGCTTGGAAAGTCAGAAGATTTAATAAAATATGTAACAGATAGACCAGGACATGATATGCGTTACGCAATAGACCCAACAAAAATAAAAGAAGAATTAGGTTGGGAACCAGAAACTTTATTTGATGAAGGAATAAAGAAAACAATAAAATGGTATTTAGATAATAAAGAATGGTGGACAAATATAATAAACGGAGAATACCAAAATTATTATAAAAAAATGTATGAAAATAAATAGGTGATATTATGATATTAATTACAGGAGCTAATGGACAACTTGGTTTTGATTTTCAAAGATTATTTAAAGAAAAAAATATAGAATATATAGCTACTGATGTAAATGAATTAGATATAACAGATATAGAAAAAGTAAGAGCTTTTGTAAAAGATAAAAATATATCTTTAATTATAAATTGTGCTGCCTATAATAATGTTGATAAAGCAGAAGATGAAATAGAACTTTGCACAAAGTTAAATACCTATGCCCCTAGAGATTTAGCAATAGTTTCTAAAGAAATAGGTGCTGAATATATAACATACTCTACTGACTTTGTATTTGATGGTAAAAAAAATTCCCCATATACAGAAAATGACACTCCTAATCCTTTATCTACTTATGGAAAAACAAAATATTTAGGGGAACAAGAAGTTTTAAAAAATTATGAGAAATCTTTTGTAGTAAGGAGTTCTTGGGTTTTTGGTATTGCTAACAATAATTTTAACAAACAAGTTATTAACTGGAGTAATGAAAAAACACAACTATCTTTAGTAGATGACCAAGTGTCAAGTCCTACATATTCTAGAGATTTAGCTTATTTCACTTGGAAACTTATTCAAACAAAAAAATATGGACTTTATCATTTCTCAAATGATGGAGAAGCTTCAAAATATGACCAAGGAAAATATCTATTAAATAAAATTGGTTGGAATGGGGAATTAAAAAAAGCTAAAACTAGTGATTTTAATTTAAAGGCTCAAAGAGCACCTTATACAAAGTTAAGTAGTGAAAAAATTGAAAAACTTTTAAATGAAAAAATTCCAACTTGGCAAAATGGAATTGATAGATTTTTAAAAGAAAATAAATAAAAATAAAAGGATTATTCTTAGTTAATAAACTAAGAATAATCCTTTATTTTATATTTTAAATTTATCTCTATTATCTAAGAGTAATTTTATCATTTTCTAAACTATCAATAATTGCTAGAGAATGTAAGTTTATTCCTGCTCCTTTTAAAATTTTTGCTCCATCTTGAAATCCTTTTTCTACAGCAATTCCAACTCCTACTACCTCTGCTCCAGCTTCTTCAACTATTGTTTTTAAACCTAAAATTGCATTTCCCATAGCAAGAAAATCATCAACTATAAGTATTTTATCCCCTTTGTTTAAAAATTCTTTAGAAACTGTAATATTATATTCTTTTCCTTTTGTAAATGAACGAACAACAGTATTATAACTATCTCCCATTGTAGATGGCTTATTTTTTTTAGCAAAAACTAAAGGTACTTGAAAGGCATGTGCTGTTGTAACTCCTATAGCTATTCCAGAAGCCTCAATTGTCAATATTTTATTTACACCTAAATCACCAAATATTCTTTTAAATTCTTCTCCCATAGCATACATTAAATTGGGATCAATTTGATGATTTAAAAAGCTGTCTACTTTTAATAAAGCCGAATTTGAAACATGACCTTTTTCAATTATCATTTTTTTTAGCATTTCCATAAACTTGTATCTTCTCCTTATCTATTCATTAATTTCTTTTGATATACTTTCTATTAATTTAACTTTTAATTCTCTTAAATCTTTTGATAAATTTACTTTATATTTATGAGGAAACTCTAATCTTTTTCTCTCCTCAGATACTTTTTCAAGACTTTCTAAATAATAATTTCTAGAGCCAACTACATCTTCTAAAATTTCATGTTCATCTGTTATAATTCCATTTTTTACATAAACTCTTGTAAGTTTTTTATAAGTATATTCCCCTTTTATTAATGTACTATTTTTTAATGGGTCTTGTTCATCTCTAGTATTAAAAGTTTCTCCATTAATTATATTTTCTCTATCCTCATCTTTTTCTCTAGCTAAAGTAATTACATCAACATATGCAAATCCATTTTTATCATATATTCTATATACTTCTTTAAAACCAGGATTCGAAACTTTTATTAAATCTTCAGATAATTTTATAACAGGTTGATTATCAATTTCTACAATTTTATATACTCCACCAAAACAAGGATTTGATTTACTAACCGCTATTGAATCTCCAACACCAAAAATATCAACTGAAGCTTTTTGCTCTTTTAAAGACTTTATTAAATCTTCATTTAATCCATTAGTTAAAAATATTTTTGCCTTTTTTAAACCTGCTTCATCTAAAGCTTTTCTACATTTTTTAGATAAATAAGCTAAATCTCCAGAATCTATTCTCACTCCATAAATTCCATCATAAGAATCATCAATTCCATTTTCTTTAAAAGCTTCTATAGCATTTTTTATTCCCATTTTTAAAGTGTTGTAAGTATCAATAAGTAAGATTAAAGCATTTGATTTTCTATTTTTTCTATATTTTATAAAAGTTGAAAAAGCTTCTTTTTCTGCCTTACTTCCTACTCCAAAAGTTTGAATATATGAATGAGCCATTGTTCCAACACTAGGTACTCCATATCTATATTCTGTTACAAGATTAGAATGAGACATACATCCTCCAACTATTGAAGCTTTTGTTCCTGATACAGCACTATCAAATCCATGAGCACGTCTACTTCCAAAAGAAGATACAGCTATTGGATGAGCTGCTCTTGTAACTCTAGAAGCTTTTGTAGCAATAGCCATTTGCATATTCATAATATTTAATATAGGAGTTTCTAGAATTTTAGCCTGAATAAGAGGAGCTTTTACTGTAATTACAGGTTCATTTCCATAAGCTATTTCTCCTTCTCTCATAGCAAAAATATCTCCTGTAAATT
The DNA here is from genome assembly GCF_000622245.1 of Fusobacterium perfoetens ATCC 29250. NCBI lineage: Bacteria > Fusobacteriati > Fusobacteriota > Fusobacteriia > Fusobacteriales > Fusobacteriaceae > Fusobacterium > Fusobacterium perfoetens. Next base: position 334,495 of record NZ_KK211416.1, read on the forward strand.
TTAATTTTGATAAATAATCCACTAGATGTTGCTCTTGAATTATTTCTGAAAAATATTTTCTTTTTTCTTTTTCAGAAGTTTCATTTAAAATTTTTATAAGTTCCACTACCTCATATATTCCAGACACTACAGCAAGACCATTATCCTCTGTTTTTCTGAAATACATATCAAAAATAGCTTCTCTTTCATGAGTATTTTCCATTACAAAGATATCACTTTCTGTATATTGATACCTATCTGAGTTTATAACTCTTGCAAAATCTGTTAATGCTTTTACTCTCTCCATTTTCTACCTCATTACTTTTATTTATATGTACTTTTTATTTTTTATATGATATTAGAGATATTATAGCACTAAATCAAAAAAAAATGAACTTAATTTTAATTTTTTAAAGATAATATTTATATTTATTTAATTGAATAAATTTTTTTTGTATAGTATAATATTTATAATTAAAATAAAAATTATTATATTTAAGGAGAAAATTATGAGAGCATTGATACAAAGAGTTCTTGAGTCTGAAGTTAAAATAAATGATAAATCTATAGGAAAAATAGGAAAAGGATTTTTAGTTCTTTTAGGAATAACTCACACAGATACCAAAAAAGAAGTTGAATGGTTAGCTAATAAAATAAAAGGCCTTAGGGTTTTTGAAGATGAAAACGGAAAAATGAATTTAGGACTTGATGAAATCTCTGGAGATATTCTTATAGTTTCTCAATTTACTCTTTATGGAAACTGTATTAAAGGAAAAAGACCTGGTTTTACTGAAGCTGCTAGACCTGATATTGCTATTCCTCTTTATGAAAATTTTATAGAAAAATTTAAAGAATTTAATGTTGGTAAAGTTGAAACTGGTAAATTTGGTGCTGATATGAAAGTTTCTCTTATAAATGATGGTCCTGTAACGTTGATTATTGATACAAAGGATATAAAAAACATAAATGGAATATAAAAAAATTAGGAGATTTTTCTCCCAATTTTTTATATTATTCCACTATAAATAATAACTCCTACTATACCTGAAACAAAAATTATTGTCACAGGGCTTAATTTAAACTTTCTTAAAATTCCAACTCCTAATAAAAATAAAACTACTGCTATCTTATTAATATTTTCTAAACTTCCTATAACTTTTTCTCCCCAAAATGCAGATACTATAATAGAAAGTCCAGCTGATCCTATCAATGCAACCACAACAGGTCTTAATACATCTAAAACTTTTTTTACAACAGCTAAATTATTATATTTATAATAAAAATATGCTAAAGTCATAACTATTATACATGATGGAGTAACACAACCTACAGTAGCTATTATTGCTCCTAAAAGTCCTCCTACTTTTGTTCCTACAAAAGTTGAAGCATTTAAAGCTATAGGTCCTGGAGTCATTTGAGAAATAGTTAAAAGATCAGTAAATTCACTCATTGTAAGCCATTGATGAATTTCTATAACTTGATGTTCTATAAGAGGAAGTGCAGCATATCCACCACCTATACTAAAAAGTCCAATTTGTACAAAACTCCAATATAAAGTTAAATATATCATTTTTTTACCACCCCAATTAAAGCAGCAATAATTATTATTAATGCTACATTTACATTAAATATGTAAGCTACTATAAAAGCGATTATCATTATTATAACTTGACTTAATCTTTTTTGTTTAACTATATCCAAAATCATTTTATATACAGCATCAAAAATAACAGCAGCAACTCCAGCCTGCATTCCTTTTAAAGCTGCATTTATTATTAGATTAGTTTTAAATGTTTCATAAAAAAAAGAAATTATAGTTATAATTATAAGTGGTGGTAAAACAGTTCCTGTTATTGAACAAAAAGCTCCTGGAATTCCAGCACTTTGATATCCTACAAGGATAGATGTATTAACAGCTATAGGTCCCGGTGAAGATTGTCCAATAGCGACTAAATCTAACATTTCCTTTTCTTCTATCCACTTTAAGTCTTCAACAAATTTTTTTTTCATAAGAGGAACTATAACATATCCTCCTCCAAAAGTAAAAGCACTTAAATAAAATGTTGAAAGAAATAGTTTCCAATATGATCTTTTTTCTTTTTCCATAATTAATCCCCTCAAACTTAAAAAATTCTATATAATAAATATTATATACTCTTTTTCTTTTTAGGTAAATAATTTTTTATATTTACCAAGCTGCTACCACTCCATCTGTTCTTGGTTCTGTAGCTCCAACTAATACTCCCTGTTCATTTCTCCAAATTATTTGTCCTCTTCCCATTGCAATAGAATCAGGAACAACTTTTATTTCATGTCCCATTCTAATTAATTCCTCAGTTATAGCATAAGGAAAATTTCTTTCTACTTCTATTTTTTTTCCTCCTACCCATTGCCAACGAGGAGCATCCAAAGCTTCTTGAGGATTCATTCCAAAGTCAATAGTATTTGTTAAAACTTGTAAATGACCTTGTGGTTGCATAAATCCTCCCATTACTCCAAATGGTCCTATAGGTTTTCCATCTTTAGATAAGAATCCTGGAATTATTGTATGATATGGTTTTTTACCTGGAATAGCACAATTTTCACTTTCAACATCTAAATTAAAATTATTTCCTCTATTATGAAGAGCAATTCCTGTCTCAGGTATAACTATTCCTGAACCAAATCCCATATAATTACTTTGAATATATGAAACCATATTTCCATCTTTATCAGCTGTACAAAGATATACAGTTCCACCACAAGATGGGTCTCCATATTTAGGGTCAATAGCTTTTTCTCCAATTAATTTTCTTCTTTTTTCTGCATATTCTTTGGAAAGTAGTTGTTCTGGTGTAACTTTCATATATCTACTATCTGTTACATAATGTTGCCCATCTACAAAAGCTAACTTCATAGCTTCAATTTGTCTATGAATAGTTTTTGCTGATTCTCTAACAGATTCAAATTTAAATCCCTCTAAAATATTTAAAGCCATAAGAGCAACTATTCCATGGCCATTAGGTGGAATTTCTGAAATAGTATATCCTCTATAATTAGTACTTATAGGTTCTACAAACTGAGCTTTAAAATTCATTAAATCTTCTTTTCTTAAAAATCCTCCTGTTTTTTTAGAGAATTCATCTATTTTTTCAGCAATTTTTCCTCTATAAAAAGATTCACAATTAGTTTCAGCCAATTCTCTTAAAGTTTTTCCATGATTTGGAAGTTTTATAAATTCACCTGGTTGAGGAGCTTTCCCTCCAAAAGTAAAAGTTTCAAACCAAGGTTTAAATTCCTCTTTTATTTTATTATTTTCATTAAAAGAATTCTTATAATTCTCAAAAGCCATATTCCATAATTTAGAAATTATAGGAGAAACAGGAAATCCTTCCTCAGCATATTCTATAGCTGGCTTTAAGATTTCTTTTAAGGATAATTTTCCAAATTTTTTAGATAATTCAGCCCAAGCTGATGGAATTCCTGGAACAGTTACAGGAATCCAACCATATTTAGGCATAGTATTTCCATACTTTTCTATAACTTTTTTTGTATTAAATCTCATAGGAGCTGGTCCTGAAGAATTCATTCCATATAATTTATCTTTTATCCAAACAAGAGCAAAAGCATCTCCACCTATTCCATTACTTGTAGGTTCTAAAACAGTTAAAGCAGCAGCCACTCCTATAGCTGCATCAACAGCATTTCCGCCTTTTTTTAAAATATCTAATCCTACTTGAGCAGCAAGAGGTTGAGAGGTGCAAACCATTCCTTTCTTTCCATAAACTACTCTTCTGGTTGAAGAATAACTATATTTTAGAGCATCAAAATCAAAATCCATAACCCCTCCTAAATTAATATTTTTACTTTATATTTTTATTATTAGTTTTATTCATTTTTCCTTTATTTTAATATTTTTTATTTTTAAATTTCTTAATATTATAAATAAAATTATAGTCAATATATTTCTAATAGTCAATATATTTCTAAATAATCAATAAAAGTTATTTATTAAATAATTTTTATAATATTAAAAAAATTATTGACTTTTAAAAAAAATTATATTATAATTCTAAAAAAATTCATATTTGAAAAATTTGGAGGAGAGTATGTTAAGACATTTAAGGAGGAGCAATTTACAATTAAATAATTATTTTTGTTCCAAGAAAAGTGTCTTTTTGAAATCTTTTTAATATATTTTTATGTCCTTTAATAAGGTTATATAATATTGTTTTCAAAATACCAGTTTTTTGGCTGGTATTTTTTATTTTAATCATTAAAAATTTAGGAGGGATTTATGAAAAAATTATTATTTATGTTATCTTTAGCATTTATATTTGTTGCTTGTGGAGGTTCTTCTGAAAAAAAACAAGAAGAAAAAGTTTATATTATAGGAACTAATGCTGAATATCCACCATTTGAATACATAGAAAATGGAAAAGTTTGTGGTTTAGATGCTGACATAATTGAAGAAGCAACTAAAAGAATGGAAATAAAATATCAATGGTCTAATATAAATTTTGATGGTTTAATTCCAGCTCTTCAAACAAAAAAATTAGATATAGTTATTGCTGGTATGAGTATTACTCCTGAAAGAGCCAAATCTGTTAATTTTTCTATGCCTTATTTAGTTTCTAAAGTAGCTTTTTTAGGAAATAAATCTAATCCAATAAGTGGAGTTGAAAATTTAGTTGGAAAAACTTTTGGAGCTGAGTTAGGGACAACAAAAGAAGCTTCAGCTAGAAAAATAAAAGATTCAAAAGTAGTTCCTTTTGCTGGAAATACAGCTGCTCTTATAGCTTTAAAATCACAAAAAGTTGATGCTATTGTTGTTGATGAAAGTGTTGCTAATAGTTATCTTAATGGAAATCCTGAATTAATGTTAATAGGCTTCCAAGAAGGAGAACCTAAAGCTGTTGCATTTAATAAAGAAGATGCTGAACTTTTAGAAAAATTTAATAAAGTATTAAAAGAGATGTTAGAAGATGGAACTATAGATAATTTAAGAAAGAAATATGGTGTTTAATATGTTTGAAAATTTCTCGTTTACAAGTTATTATGTGGATAAAGTTATATGGAAAACTTTAAAAGTTGAGTTAAAAAATTATAATAATATTTTAATAATTACAGGAAATAAATCTTTTGAAGCTGTAAAAGAAAATATTTTACCTATATTAGAGAATAAAAATATTATAATAGAAAATTATTTAGGAGAGTGCTGTTATGAGCATTCTTCTACTATAATTAAAAATATAATTGGAAAACAAGTAGATTTAATTTTAGGAATTGGTGGAGGAAAAGCAATAGATACAGCTAAGTTAGTTGCCAATCAAATAAATAAAACTATTTTTATAATCCCAACCATTGCTTCTACATGTGCTGGAACATCAGCTTTATCTGTTGTTTACAATCAAGATAAAACCTTTAAAGAGATAGCTTTCTTTAAAGCTCCACCTGAAAAAATATTTATAGATTTAGAAACTATAAAAAATTCTCCCTCTAGATACACATGGGCTGGAATAGGAGATACTTTAGCAAAATATTATGAAGTTAAAATAAAACATGAATATTGTCTAGCTAATAACAAAAAAATAAATTTTCCAACACAAATGGCAATAGAGTTATCACATAATTGCAAAAATATTATAATAAAAAATAGTGAAGAAGGATACTATTCTCATGAAATCAATGAAGCATTTAAAAATGTAGTCCTAACTATAATTGTAACAACTGGAATGGTATCTAATTTTATAGATGATTTTTTAAATGGAGCTATTGCACATTCTGTATTTTACGGATTAACTATCCTACCTAGAATCGAAAAAGAACATCTACATGGAGAAGTTGTTGCATATGGAATTTTAGTTCAACTTTTATTAGAAAATAATCTAGAAGAATATAAAAGATTAACAGAATTTTATAAAAAATTAAAATTTCCAATAAATTTAACTGATGTTGTTATATTAGAAGAATTTTTAGAAAAGGAAAATGATATATTAGAAGAAATTTTAAGAGGGCCAGATCTTATAGATTTTAATTTTAATATTAATAAAAATAATTTAAAAGAAGCATTATTTTATAAAAATAATTAGTTAGAGGAGAAATCAAAATGAAAAATTTTATTGCGACTAAATATCAAAATATGTCTTCTCCTATGGGAGAAAGTAAAGTAATTAATAAAAGTTCTTTTCCTACAATTAATTTAGGAATAGGTGATTTAGATATTACAACAGATAAAATTATTATAGAAAAAGCCTATAAAGATGCTTTAAATGGTCATACTCACTATACTAACCCTGCTGGTTACTTAGAACTTAGAAAAGAAATTTGTAAATATCATAAAGAAAATTTTAAAAATTATAATTTTTCAACTGATGAAGTTTTAGTTACATCAGGAGCATGTCATGGGCTTTATCTTCTTTTTAAAACAATATTAAATCCAAATGATGAAATTATATTACTTTCACCTTTTTTTGCTGTTTATAGCGATGCAATAAAACTTTCTGATGGAATTCCAGTCATAGTTGAAACTAAATTTGAAAATAAGTTTCAATTAATAAAAGAGGATATCGAAAAGAAAATTACTAATAAAACAAAAGCAATTATATTAAATTCTCCTTGTAATCCAACAGGAGTTTGTTATAATTTAGAAAGTCTAAATATTATTAAAGAACTTGCTATAAAATATGATTTATTAGTTATAGCTGATGATGTATATGATTTCTATTCTTTTGAAAAAAATTTTACTCCTATTTATACTTTACCAGATATGAAAGAAAGAACTATTAGTGTTTGTAGTTTTTCTAAAGATTTTGCTATGACTGGTTGGAGAATAGGATACATTATAGGACAAAAAGATATTCTTGAATGTATGAATCTTATAAATCAATCAATTGTTTATAGTCCTGTAGCAATTTCCCAAAGAGCTGCTTTATATGCTCTTAAAGAGTTTAAAAGAATTAAGGAAACTCAAGTTCCTTTTTTTAGAGAAAGAGTTATGTATGCCTATAAAAGAATCAAACAGATTTCTTTTTTAGATTGTGTTAAGCCACAAGGAGGAATTTATCTTTTTATAAATATAGAAAAAACTAAAATGACTTCTATTGAATTTACAAATTTTTTGATTGAAAATTATGGAATTGTAACTATTCCTGGTGATGGATTTGGAACTCCTGGCTTTATAAGAATTGCATGTACAGTTAATATCGAAACATTAAAAGAAGCTTTTGATAGAATAGAAAAATTAATTTTTGAATAATTTTTAACTTTTTTTTGATTAATTTTAATATTTTTCTTGCATTTTTTTATAAAATAGTGTATGATAATTCTATGAGAAATCTCAAAGATTTTTCTAGAAATAATTGATTAAAATCAATTTTTCGTTATACTCATCCTATTTATTTTGTGTTATATAGAAAAGAGCACCTTTTCCCAGGGGTGCTCTTTTCTCATTCTATTTTATTTAATAATAAATCTTGCTTTTAATCTACTTGCTACTAAGCTCACAAATCTAACCTGTTTTGTCATCATCAATGGTATAATAATTTTTCTTCTGTCAAAAGTAATAATATCTAAAACAGGTTGAACTTTACCTCTTTTTCCTACTACTTCTTCTCTTAATTCACAACTCTCTATATTTTCAAATTTTAATTCTACATCTTTACTTTTTAACATATCTCTATCAAAATCAAGTACAATTCCATAACTTAAAAATAGTTTTATATGTTTAAAAGAAAGAAAAAGAAAAATAAATCCTACTACAATATCTTTTATATCTTTACTAGATAAATATATATATATTTGTAAAAGCCCAGCAATTAGAAATGGAATTCCTGTTCCTAACCACATTACTGTCCTTTTTAATTCAAGAGAAAATTTTTCTTTTCCAGAAACTTCTAAATCTTTTCTTATTTTTTTTATAAATTCTTCATAAAATAACATATTTAAACACCTATATTACTAAATCATTAAGATGAGAATCTTTAAAATCTAAATTATGTATAGAATTTATATATCTTATTGTCTTACTCATTCCTCTAACTAAAAGAGTTTGAGTTTTAGCAATATTCCCTTTTCTTTTTACTCCCTCTAGTAAATCTCCTGTAGTTATTCCTGTAGCTGAAAAAATAATTTCATCTGATTTTGCCATATCTTCAAGAAGTAATTTTTTTCCAACTTCTACACCTGCTTCTTTACATCTTCTCTCTTCATCAAGAGATATTTTATCATTTTTATCATCAGAACCTTTTACATCACTTCTTAAAACAAGTCTTCCTTGCATATCTCCACCTAAAACTCTAATAACAGCAGCTGATACTACTCCTTCTGGAGCTCCACCTATTCCATACATCATATCAACTTCAGAATCTACTAAACAAGTTAAAATAGAAGTTGCTACATCACCATCAGAAAAAACATACATTTTTACTCCTAAATCTCTCATTCTTTGAATAACTTTTTTATGTCTAGGTTTATCTAAAATAGCCACCATAACATCTTTCACTTCTTTATTTAATGCCTTTGCTACAGCCCTTATATTATCTTCTAAAGACTTATCTAAATCAATGACACCTTTAGCTTCTGGTCCAACTACCATTTTTTCCATATACATATCAGGAGCTTTTAAAAAAGAACCTTTTTCTGCTGCTGCTAATACAGCAATAGCATTAGGTTGTCCTTGAGCTGTCATTCTTGTACCTTCAATTGGGTCTACTGCTATATCTACAAGAGATAATTCATCTTCTGTATAAGGCTCAATCTCTTTAGGATTATATTTAAGTCCCAACTTTTCTCCTATATATAACATAGGAGCTTCATCAATCTCTCCTTCTCCAATAACAATTTCACCATCAATTTTCATTCTATTTAAAACATTTCTCATAGCTTCAACTGCTGCATTATCAGCTAAATTTTTATCTCCTCTTCCTACCCATTTTTGAGCAGCAAGTGCTGCAGCTTCTGTAACTCTAGCAAAATCTAAAGCTATTTCTTTTTTCATTTTTCCTCCTTAAGAATTATAAATTTATTTAATCAAAACTTTATATATTTTTTCTCCTGGTTTAACCATTTTTAATTTTTCTCTTACAAGTTTTTCTCTATAAAATTCACTATCTAAGTTTTTTATATCCCTTTCATATTCTCTAATATTTTCATTTAAAGTATCTTTTTTCTCTTTTAAAGATATTAATTCTATATTCAATTTTGTTATTTTTTCATAACTTCTATAAATTCTTGGAATAAATGCAAATACTACTATACTACTAAAAAAAATTACAATAAATCTCTTGTATTTCAAAATTGTCACCTATTTTTTTAATTTTTTTTCAGTTTCTTTTTTTATAAGATGTAATTTTTTAGAAATAATTTTTCTTGAAACAGGAGATATTCTTTCTATAAATAACTTCCCTTCTAAATGGTCATACTCATGTTGAAAAGCTTTAGCTAAAAATCCTGTCATTTCCTCTTCAACTTCTTCTCCATCTTTATTTTGATATTTTACTTTTATTCTAGCAGCTCTTTTAACTTTTTTATATATTCCAGGAACACTTAAACATCCTTCATCACTTTCAGTATATTCTTCAGACATTTCTAAAATTTCTGGGTTTATAATTTTTCTAATAACTTTATCTCCTACATCTAATACAAAAAATCTTTTATTTATTCCTACTTGAGGTGCTGCAAGCCCTACTCCAGTAGCTTCATGCATAGTTTCTACCATATCTTCTAATATGTTTTTTATTTCTTCTGTTATTTCTTCAACTTTTTCACATTTTACATTTAAACAATTATCACCATAAGTTCTTATTTCGTATAACATTTCTACCTTCTTTCATAATTATATTAAATTTATTGGGTCAACATCAATTACAATTCTACAATTTTTTTTATCAAAATTTTCTAAAATTCTTGATATTTCCTTTTTAAAATAATTTATTTTTTCTTTTTTCCCTTTAATAAAAATATTTTTTCTATATCTATCTTTAACTTTATAAACTAAACTTTTATTTGGAGGAAAAATTTCCACATAATCTCTTTTTATAAGTTTATAAAAAGAATTAATCACCTCTTCAAGAATTTTCTCATCTGTAGATGAGAAACCTATATTAATAGTTTTAGAAAATGGTGGATATTCTAAAAGTTCCCTCATCTCTATTTCTTTTTTATAAAAAGAATCATAATCACTATTTTTTATATTTTCCATAATATAGTTTTCAGGCTGATAAGTTTGAATTATAACCTTACCTTTTTTATTCTCTCTTCCTGCTCTTCCAGCAACCTGTGTTATAAGTTGAAAAGTTTTTTCTGAAGCTCTAAAGTCTGGAAAATTTAATATTAAATCAGCATTTATAACTCCTACTAAGGTTACATCTGGAAAATGTAACCCTTTTGCTATCATCTGTGTCCCTATCATTATATCATATTTTTTATTTAAAAAATCAAAATATGCTTTTTCATAAAAATTTTTTTCTTTTGTTGTTTCAGAATCAACTCTTATTATAGGAACATCAAAATATTCCTTTAATTTTTCTTCTATCTGTTCAGTTCCTTTTCCACCATAATATAGATTATGGCTTCCACACTTACTACATTTTCCAGTAAATCTAATTTCTTTTCCACAATAATTACATTTTAATTTTTGATTACTTTCATAGTAACTTAATTTTATTGAACAGTGGTCACATTCTTCTATATGACCACAATCTTTACATTGAATCATTGTAGAATATCCTTTTCTATTCAAGAGAATAATAACTTGTTCTTTTCTTAATAAAGTTTCCCTTATATTTTGTAAAAGTTTTTTACTAAAAAAATTATTTTCTTCTGCTTTCATATCCACTATTTCTACTTCTGGAAGATTAGAATCATTAAATCTCTTATTCAAAATTTCTAATTGAAATTTTTTATTTTTTCCTAAAAAGTAGCTCTCTATATCAGGAGTTGCAGAACCAAATACAACTTTTGAATTTTCTAACATGGCTTTTTTTATTGCCACATATTTTGCATTATATCTAGGATTAGTATCTTGTTTGTAGGTATTTTCATGTTCCTCATCTACAATTATATATTCTAGGTTCTTAACAGGAGCAAATATAGCAGACCTTGCTCCTAAAACTATTTTTTTATATCCTTTTTCTATATATATCCATTCTTTTTTCTTTTCGGAATCAGATATATTACTGTGTAAAACTGCTACCTCATCTCCAAATTCTTTTCTAAATCTATTTTTCATTTGAGGAGTAAGAGAAATTTCTGGAACTAAAAATATACTTCCTTTGTTTTTAATTAAAGCATTTTTTATAAGCCTTATATAAATTTCAGTTTTTCCACTTCCTGTAACCCCTTTTATTAAAAAGTATTTATTAAAAGATATTTCAATATTTTTTACAATTTTTTCTTGTTCTTTATTAAGCACAATATCAGTTGAAATTTTTTTGTTTAAATCTTCAGTTATTTTATAATTATCCTTTTCATAAATATTTTTTTCTAAAAATAATATTTTTTTATTTATAAGTTTATTTATAGTTTTTTTTTCAAACTTTTCTTCTAAAGTTTTCTTAGGAATTTTTTTCTTACTCAAAAAATATTTATAAATATTTTCTAAAACTTTTTTTTTCTCCATAGAAAAATATTTTTCAAAATTAAAAGATACTTTCTTATTTTTATCTATTATTAAAAGTTCTTCTTTTATATATTTCTTTAAAGTCTCTAAATCTATTTTTTTTCTCAAAGTTTCTTTATTAACAGATTCTTTTGAATAAAAATAATCTAATATCTCTTTCTCTTCATTTGATAAATCTAAATTTTTATAACTACTTACTAAAAGACTATAAGTTTCATTATAATGAATTTTTAACTCTTTAGGAATAGCTGTAGAAATAACTTGTGAAAAATTACACATATAATAATTTGAAATCCATATTAAAAGTTCTATATAGTTTTCAGAAAAAGATAACTCATTTTCTAATTTTCTTTTAATTTCAAGAACTTTAAAATCAAATTTCTGTTCTTGCTCTTTCTGAATAACAAATGCTCCTTTTTCTTGATTTCTAAAATTAACTACTACTCTATCACCTATATTAAATTTATCATCTTTATCAAGGTAAGTGAAAAAAGAGTTTGTTCCATCAACAAACAATTTATAATATCTCATTTTCACTACCTCCTACTTTAATATTACTTTTATCTCTGCATTTTCTGATAATTCTGTATCTATTGGTGGATAAAATTCTTTAACTATTCCTGTCCCTTCAATTTTTAAATTAACTTTATTTCCACTAAAAATATCTACTACTTCTCTTAAAGTTTTTCCTTTTAAATCTGGCATTCTGTAAATTTCATTATTTTTTGCCTCTGTTCTTATATCTTGTATTTCATTTTGAGTAATTGTTATTTTAGAAATATTATTAGAAACTATTTCTCTTGTCATAGTTAATCTTTTTATAACATTTCCAAAAACTGGAGCTGCAACTAATCCTCCAAATTTTTTATCTACATTAGGCTTATAAAACATTATTAATCCTACATATTTAGGTTTATTTACTGGAAAAAATCCTATAAATGAAGTCAAATAATCTTCTTTTAAATATCCTACTCTTCCAGCACTTATTTGTGCTGTTCCTGTTTTCCCACCTATTGTATAACCTTCTACTTTTGCTTTTTCTCCTCCTCCACTTTCAACAACATCTTCTAACATTTTCTTCATTTTTTCAGAAGTTTCTTTTGAAATTGGAGTCTTTATAACTTCTGGAATATTTCTTCTAATAACAGTTGAATCACTACTATCAATTATTTTTTCTATTAAATATGGTTTATAAAGTTTTCCTCCATTTACTAAGGATGAAAAAGCCATTATCATTTGAATAGGAGTAACAACTATTCCCTGTCCAAAAGATATTGTACTTTTTTTAAGTTTATCCCATTTTTTACTAGGAATATTATATGGTTTTCTTTCATATGGAAAATCTATATTTGTTTTATTATAAAATCCAAAATCATCTAAATATTCTTCTATTTTTGAATCTTCTATATTATCAGTTAACATTACCATCCCAACATTACTTGATTTTTCAAGAATTTGTTTTACTGTTAATTCACCTTTTAAAGACCTTGTAGCTTCCTTTATAGTATGGCCATATTTTTTTATTCTTCCATCTCCTATGTCAAAAATAGAGTCTTCTGTTATATATCCATCATTTAATGCTCCAGCAACTATAATAGGTTTAAATATAGAACCTGGTTCAACTTGATTTTGAAATAAAGGATTTCTTACGATATGAGGATTTTTATGAAAACTTGATAGAGCTAAAATGGCTCCTGTATTCGGGTCTACAATTATTCCATAAGCTTCTTCTGAATCTGTTTCTTCAAATTGTTTCTTTATTTCATCATTTAGTATATATTGTAAATCATCTTCAATGGTTAAATATAAATCTTTTCCATCAGATGAAATATCTAATATTTTTTTAGCAGTTGGAATAGTAAATTTTCTATTTTTTATAAAACTTCTTTTTATTTTCATATTTTTAGGTTTTAGGTATGACTCATACTCTTTTTCTATTCCACTAATTCCTACCAAATTTTCTCCATTAGAATCAAGTCCTAAAACTCCTACTATATTTTCATAAATTTCTTTTCTATAATATGTTCTTTCATTTTCTTCTTTTAAAATAATTTCATTATTTCTTAAACCATATTTTTTCATTATTTCTTCTATTTTTTTCTTTTCTTCTAGATTAAGATTTACATCTAAAAGATTATATCTTTTTTTCCTTTGACTTTCTTTTAATAAATGGTCTATAAATTCTTTTTTGTTTCTATTTAATGAAAGTGTATCAACAATTTCTGTAGTAATTTCAGGTAATTTATTTGTTAAAGATAACATATATGGGTCAATTATAATATCATACACACTAATATCATAAACTATTTCTCTTCCATTTTTATTATAAATAGTTCCCCTTTTACCTTTAAGAAGTGAAAAACCTTCAACTTGTTTTCTTATTAAACCTTGATATTTTCCATTATCAATAATTTGGACTTTATAAATTCTTAGAAAAAAAATCATAATAAAGAAAAATATAATATCACAACTTGCTAAAGCTCTAGCTGTAAATCTTTTTTTCTTTCCTAATTTTTTCCATTTTCTAAATATCCATAAAATATATATCAGAAAAAATATTGAAGCTACAATGTAAAGATGATTTTTTAAAATGATAGAACCAATTAAAAATAATATATTTAATATGATAAGTAAAATTTTTAATAATTTAGTATTCATTAATCTATATCCTTTTATACTTATTTAATTTTTCAATATATATTATAACAAAAGATATTACTAATGTAAAAAATTTTTTTAACTTGAAGAAAAAAATTTTTTTTGTTAAAATACTTCTGTAATACTATATATTTTAGGAGGACTATTTATGGCTAAGACACTTTCTTTCGAAAAGATAGTTGAAAATATAGATGAAATTATAGAAAAATTAGAAACAGGAGATTTATCTCTTGAGGATTCCATAAAAGAATATGAAAAAGCAATGAAATATATCAATAATGCAAAAAAAATATTAAATTCTGCTGAAGGAAAATTATTAAAAGTTATTGATAAAGATGGAGAAATAGAGATAGAAAATTTTAATAAGGAGAATGAGGAAAATGCTTAAAGATTATTTGAATCAAAAAAAAGAAATATTAGAAAATAAAGTAAATGAATATTTAAGTGATTTAGAATATCCTTGGCAAATTGCTGATGGAATGAAATATGCCATATTAAATGGTGGAAAAAGAATAAGACCTATTCTTCTTTTTATGATTCTAGACTTATTTAATAAAGATGAAAAATTTGCTTATCCTACAGCAGTAGGTTTAGAAATGATTCACTCTTATTCATTAGTTCATGATGATTTACCAGCTCTAGATAATGATGATTATAGAAGAGGAAAACTTACTACTCATAAAAAATTTGGTGAAGCAGAGGGAATATTAATAGGAGATGCTTTATTAACTCATGCTTTTAATATTTTTACTGAAAAAAATATTGGTTTACTTTCTTCTGAAAAAATAGTTGAAATAGTTAGACTTACTTCTAGCTATGCTGGTATTAATGGAATGATTGGTGGACAAATGATAGATATCGAAAGTGAAGGAAAAAAAATAGATATGAAAACTTTAAAATATATCCATAAAAATAAAACAGGAAAACTTTTAAGACTTCCTATTGAATTTGGCTGCATTATAGCTGATGTTCCTTTAGAAATCAGAAAAAAATTAGAAGAGTTCGCTGATTTAATAGGCTTAGCTTTTCAAATAAAAGATGATATTTTAGATATAGAAGGGGATTTTGATACTTTAGGAAAACCTATTGGAAGTGATGTAGAACTTGAAAAATCTACTTATCCTTCTTTAATTGGATTAGTTGAAAGCAAAAAACTTTTAATTGAAATAACTGAAAATGCAAAAAATATTATAAAAAATAATTTTTCTGAAGAAAAAGGAAAATTATTAATTGAACTTGCTGATTATATAGCTTTTAGAAAAAAATAATTTTTTTAATAAATATATTTAATATTAAAAGAAAATATGATATCATAATAAATGATACATATTTTGTGATTATTAGGAGGAGAGAATGAAAGTTAAAAGTATACTAGTTGCACATAGAGCACAAATTAATCCACAATTAGGAGCTGTTGATGCTTTAGGAATTTTTGATAACATGATTCAACCTATGTTTCCTATTCCTATGCAACACATGTCAATAGTTATAACAATAGAGGAGATTTTAAAACCAACTTTATTTGAAGTTAGATTAAATGGTCCTGAAGGAGATTTAATTACAAAAGGAGAGTTTCAACCAATGGTAGACCCATTTGGAGTAGGTAAAAAAATATTAGACCTTGAAAAATTCTTAATTCCTACAAGAGGAAGATATACAATAGAAATATTTGAGAAAACTCCAGATAATAAATATAAATTTATTGCTGAAAATACTTTATTTATTGCTGACTATCCACCTCAAAGACCTTTTACTCAAGAGGAAATTAACCATATTTTAGCAGATGATACTGTTATTAAAGTAATAAGAACAGAATTCCAACCTGTAGGATATGATAAAAAAATAAAAATTCAACATAGTCTTGATAAAAATGTTCCTGTACAAGAAGGATATATAACAATTCCTGAAGATAATAAATTAGTTTTAGATGGAAAAGAATTTGATTTATTAGGACTAAGAAGACATTTAGAATGGATGTTTGGAAGACCTCTTCCAAAACCAGAAGAAATGAAACAACCTGAAGAAACAAAAGAACCTGAAGAAAATAAAATTAACTAAATAAAAATAGGCAGTAGAAATTTCTACTGCCTATTTATTTTTCATAACTTCATCCAATATTTCTAAAGCTTTTTTAGTATTCTCATTTGGATACTTTTTATTTGCAGTTTCATAAAAAATTTTAGATTTTTTAAAATTTCCTATTTTAGCAAAATTCCAACCTATTTCTTCATAAACCCAATTTTCATTACCACAATTTTTTGAAAGAGAATTTTCTAAAAACTTAATGGCTTCTTTATGTTTTCCAATTCTACCTAAATTCCATCCTATTTCTCCCTCTAACCAACCATCTGTATTATCTATACAATAAGCTCTTTCCAGAAAAAAAAGTGCTTTATCATATTTTTGAATTTTTCCATAATTCCAGCCAAGTTCACAATTTAACCAAAAATCATTTCTTCCTAATTCTTTAGCTTTTATTAAATATGCTATAGCTTCTCTATACTTTTCTCTTTTTCCTAAGCACCAACTAATTTGAGAATATAACCAAGTATCTTTTCTTCCTAATTTTTCAGCTTCTTTAAATTTTTCTATAGCCTTATCAATTTTATCTAATTTTTCATAACAAAAACCTAAATGAGATGTAAGCCACATATCTTCTTTTTTTAGAGAAAGAGCTACTTTATAATATCCTAAAGCTTCTTCATAATTGTCTAATTTTTCATAAACATACCCTATCTCTGAATTTAACCAATAGTCACATCTTCCCATCTCCTCAGATTTTTTTAAATAATAGAGAGCTTCTTGGACTTTCTCCATTCTTGATAAATTCCAACCAAGTTCTGAATTTAACCAAGAATCATCTCTTCCATATTCTCTAGCTTTTTTTAAATAATATTCAGCTAATTTATATTTTCCTAATCCTCCATAATTCCAACCAAGTTCACAACATAACCACCCATTTTCATCATATTCCTCAAAACTTTCTGCTTTTTTTAAATATGTGATAGCCTTTTCTCTTTCATTAGTTCTCCCTAATAACCAACCTATATTACAATAAAGCCAATAACTATTTTCTCCTTTCTCTTCATACTCTAATAGGACTTTTAAAGCTGCTTTATATTCTTTTATTTTTATTAATTCTTCTATCATCTTTTTATTATCCATAAATTATAGCCTCTTTTATAAAAATTTTAATTTCATTATATCATTTTTTAATTTATCTTCAAAATTTTATTGACAATTTTTTAAAAAAAAGTTATACTATTTTTTGTCAAAATTATAAAATTCCTACTTTGTTAGGGAGATGTTCTGCACAGATAAACCATCTATAAAAAACTAGGTCTTTTTTTATTACTTAAAAATAAAAATGATTTTATAGTGGTTAGAGTAGAACTATTCTACTCTTTTTATTTTATAAAATTTTAGGAGGTTATTTTGGGTATTAGATACAACAAAATCAATGACAAACATCAAAGAGAAATAGTACTCTTAAAAAGTTTTCCATGTAAATATGGAAAATGTAGTTTCTGTAATTATATTGAAGATAATTCTACAGATGAAAATTTAATTAATAAAACTAATAAAAAAGTTTTAGAAAATATTACAGGTGAATATGGAGTTTTGGAAGTTATAAACTCTGGCTCTGTATTTGAATTACCTGATGACACTTTGAAAGAAATAAAAAGAGTTGTAAAAGAAAAAAATATTCATACTCTCTATTTTGAAATTTATTATGGTTATATAAATTTACTTTCTAAAATAAGAGAATATTTTTCTGGAATAGAAATAAGATTTAGAATGGGATTAGAAACTTTTGATGATAATTTTAGAAAAAATATTTATAATAAAAATTTTTCTTTAAATGAAGAAATTTTAAAAAAATTAAGTACTGAACTTTATTCTGTCTGCCTTTTAGTTTGTACTAAAGGACAAACTAAAGAGATGATTGATAATGATATTGAATTAGGTTTAAAATATTTTAAAAATATAACCATAAATATATTTATTGATAATGGAACTGTAGTAAAAAGAGATGATGAACTTGTTAAATGGTTTGTCAAAAAATATTCTTATTTAACTGATGATGATAGAGTAGAACTTTTAATCGATAACAAAGATTTAGGTGTTTTTGAACAATAAAAATTACTAGGAGGATATATGAGAAACGAACTACTTTGGGCATTGATGTTAATTGTAAATTTTTTAAGTATAATATTTATTTATAAAAAATTTGGAAAAATTGGACTTTATTCTTGGATTCCAGTTTCTACAATTTTAGCTAATATTCAAGTTGTTTTATTAGTTAGATTATTTGGTTTTAGTACTACTTTAGGAAATATTTTATATGCAGGAGGTTTTTTAGTTACAGATATATTAGCTGAAAATTATGGAAAAAAATCTGCTCAAAAAGCTGTTCAAATTGGATTTTTTTCTTTAATAGTTACTAGTATAATAATGAAAATAGCTGTTTTATTTGTTCCTCTTGAGGAGGGAATTGTTATGTTTGAAAGTGTAAAACAAATATTTGATTTTATGCCAAGACTTATGATTGCTTCCCTTCTTGCTTATTTTATTTCTCAAAGTCATGATATTTGGGCTTATGAATTTTGGAAGAAAAAATATTCTTCTACAAAACATATTTGGATAAGAAATAATGCAAGCACTTTAGTTAGCCAATTTATTGATAATCTAGTTTTTACTATAGTTGCTTTTTATGGAGTTTATCCTTTTGAAGTATTAAAAGAAATATTTATAGCCACATATGTTATTAAATTTATTGTTGCTATATCTGACACTCCTTTTGTTTACATAGCTCATTATTTAAAAAGAAACAATTTAGTAGAGGAAGAAATTTAAAAAATAAAATTTTATTTTTCAAACAGAATATAAAAAATGAGGTCATTATAGAGTTTTATAATAACCTCATTTTTTATTATGCAATTTTTCTATTTAAATATCGTTGACATTGTTTTTCTGTATTATATCCTAATAAAACTCCAAGTATAAAATCTTCTTCAGGAGATAAATGAGATAAAGAAGATTTATTAAAACTTTTTACTACTTTTATTGAGTCTCTATTTCCAAAATATACATTAATCATTTTTTCATTTAAGTATTCTATCATATAGTCATAACCACACTCTTCTAACTTTTCTCTAATAACTTCTTCGTTATCATAAGAAGTGGTAAGAAGAGATAATATTCTAACACCTTTATCTAGTTCATAAATCATGTGTATAAAAACATCTAATTCTCTTCTTTTTTCTATACTCATAATTATTTCACACTCTCAACCCATTTATTAATTCTTTCTTCTGTTAAATCACTTTGATTATTTTCATCTATTACAAGGCCAACAAATTCATCATCTACTACTGCTCTTGAGTTAGAAAACTCATACCCATTTATAGAAGTTTTTCCTACAACATTTCCACCTATTTCATTTACAACATTATATATTTCTCCTATTCCATCTACAAATGTATCCCCAAATCCAAATTGGTCACCAACACCTATTAATCCTACTTTTTTTCCTGAAAGATTTTTAGTTTTTAAAGTTTCAATAGCATCCATCCAACTATCTTGTAAATCCCCCATTCCCCAAGTAGAAGTAGCAAATATTACAAATTCATATTCATCAACTTTATTTATTTCAGAAGCTTCATATACATCAGCTCCTAATAAATCTCCAACTCTTTTTGCTATGTCCTCTGTAACTCCTGTAGTACTTCCATAAAAAATTCCTGTCTTCATTAATAAGCCTCCTTTGAAAAATAATTTTAAATATTTTTTAGATAAAAAAATCTTATCACAAAATATTTAGCATGTCAAATATTTTTTTGATTTAATTAGAAAAATTCCATATTTTTTCTAAAATTATAAATAATTACTATGCTTCTTATAAAAAATTATTTTTTAAATAATAAAAAAAACTGAAGAAAAATTTCTTCAGTACTATTTGAATTAAGATAAAATTTTATTTATTGTACTATCCTAAAGCAACATCTAATATCATCATTAAAGCAAAACCTATCATTACACTTAATGTTCCAGTATCAGAATGTTCTCCTAAATTAGCCTCTGGTATAAGTTCTTCTACAACAACATACATCATTGCTCCAGCTGAAAAAGATAATAACCATGGCATAACATTTTCTAATGATGCTGAAATAAATACAGTCATTATTCCAAATATAGGTTCTACTATTCCAGATAAACTTCCTAACACAAAAGCTTTTGTAGTGCTAAACCCCTCTCTTCTTAGTGGGAGTGATACTGCTGCCCCTTCAGGAAAATTTTGAATTCCAATTCCTAAAGCCAATCCCATAGCTGAAGCTAAATAACTAGGTTCATAAGAATTTTGACTAGCAAGTGCAAAAGAAAGTCCTATAGCTATTCCTTCAGGAATATTGTGAAGAGTAACTGCAGTCATTAAAAGTGAAGTTCTCTTAAGATTTGTACTAACCCCTTCAACTTTATTTTCTCCACTATGTAAATGTGGAATTAATTTATCTAAAAATAAAATAAAAAAAACTCCTCCTAAAAATCCTGTAACAGCTGGCACCCATCCTATCATTCCAAGTGCTTCAGCTTGTTCTATAGCTGGAGTAAGTAAGCCAAACATTGATGCAGAAATCATTATTCCAGCAGCAAATCCTAAAAATATTCTTTGAACATTCTCTTTTATTTCTTTCTTAAAGAAAAAAACCATAGAAGAACCTAGTGTTGTCATTAAAAATATAAATGTGGTTCCTAAAAATGTCCAATAAATTCCTTTAAACATAAAGCCCCTCCTAAAGTAAAATTTATTAACAAACAATTATATATTAAAACTTAATAAAATTCAAGAAAAAAATTTTAATTTAATATTATTATTTTTTTATTATATTTTTCTTTCGTAAATACAAAATATTGTATTTTTTTCTTGAAAAAACACAACATATATGATATTATTAATTATGTCAAATTTTATTGAACTTTAATATTCTTAAAGT
Source organism: Fusobacterium perfoetens ATCC 29250 (assembly GCF_000622245.1). Lineage (NCBI taxonomy): Bacteria > Fusobacteriati > Fusobacteriota > Fusobacteriia > Fusobacteriales > Fusobacteriaceae > Fusobacterium > Fusobacterium perfoetens. The sequence goes on from NZ_KK211416.1 coordinate 355,726, forward strand.
TTGCAAATAAAATATTTGACAACTTCAAAACAATATGATATAAAATATACATAAACATTGTTAATGTACATTAAATTTTTTAAGGAGGAATTAATTAATGAAAGCATGGAATGGTTTTAAAGGAGAGCTTTGGAAAAGAGAAATTAATGTAAGAAACTTTATCCAAAATAACTATACCCCTTATGAAGGAGACGATACTTTCTTAAAAGGTAGCTCTGAAAAAACTAAAAAAGTTTGGGACAAATTAACAGAACTTCTTGCTGAAGAAAGAAAAAGAGGAGTTTATGATGCTGAAACTAAAAAGCCTCAAGCTATAGATGCTTATGGACCAGGATATATAGATAAGGAATCTGAAGTAATTGTTGGAGTACAAACAGATGTTCCTTTAAAAAGAGGAATTTATCCAAAAGGTGGGTTAAGAGTAGTTGAAAAAGCTCTTAAAGCTTATGGATTTGAAATAGACCCAATGACAGAAGAAATTTTTACAAGATATAGAAAATGTCATAATGAAGGAGTTTTCCAAGTATATACTGATGAAATGAAAGCTTGTAGAAGTGCTGGAATAATTACAGGACTTCCTGATGCTTATGGAAGAGGAAGAATCATAGGAGATTATAGAAGAGTAGCTCTTTATGGAATAGACAGACTTATAGAAGATAAAGAACAACAAATGAAACTTCTTGAAATAGCTGAGTTAGATGATGAAACTATTAGAAGAAGAGAAGAGATTGCTGACCAAATTTCTGAAATGAAAAAATTTGTAAAAATGTGTGCTTCATATGGTTTTGATGTTACTAAACCAGCATCTAATGCAAAAGAAGCTGTACAATTTGTATATTTTGCTTATTTGGCTGTTACAAAAGACCAAGATGGAGCTGCTACATCTTTAGGAAGAACTTCTACATTCTTAGATATATATATTGAAAGAGATTTACAAAATGGAGTAATTACAGAAGAAGAAGCTCAAGAATTAATTGACCAATTTATCATTAAATTAAGAATAATTAGATTTTTAAGAGCTCCTGAATACAATGAATTATTCTCTGGAGACCCTACTTGGGTAACAGAATCTGTTGGAGGACAAGGAGTAGATGGAAGAACTTTAGTTACTAAAAACTCTTTCAGATATTTAAATACTTTGTATAATTTAGGACCAGCACCAGAACCAAACTTAACAGTTTTATGGTCTGTAAATTCTCCTGAAAATTGGAAAAAATTCTGTTCAAAAGTTTCTATAAATACTTCAGCTATTCAATATGAAAATGATGATTTAATGAGACCTGATTTAGGTGATGATTATGGAATAGCATGTTGTGTTTCTCCAATGCAAATTGGAAAAGGAATGGAATTCTTTGGAGCTAGAGCAAACTTAGCAAAATGTTTACTATATGCTATTAATGGTGGAAGAGATGAAAAATCAGGAAAACAAGTTGGACCAAAATATCAAGGAGCAGTTGGAGAATATTTAGACTTTGATGATGTAATGGAAAAATTTGATAGAATGATGAAATGGCTTTCTGGAGTATATGTAAATGCTCTAAAAATAATTCACTATATGCATGATAAATATGCTTATGAAGCTTTTGCTATGGCTTTACATGATTTAAATATAAGAAGAACTCAAGCTACAGGAATAGCTGGACTTTCAATAGTTGCTGACTCACTAGCTGCTATTAAAAATGCAAAAGTAAAAGTAGTAAGAGATGAAACAGGACTTATTGTTGACTTTATTAGAGAAGGAGAATACGTCCCTTATGGAAATAATAATAAAGAAACAGATGATTTAGCTGTAATGGTAGTAGAAAAGTTTATGAATCATTTAAGAGCCCATGAAACTTATAGAAATTCTGTTCCTACTCAATCTGTTTTAACTATTACTTCAAATGTAGTTTATGGTAAAAAAACAGGAAATACTCCAGATGGAAGACTAGGTGGAACACCATTTGCTCCAGGAGCTAACCCTATGAATGGAAGAGATACTAATGGAGCTTTAGCTTCTTTATTATCAGTAGCAAAATTACCATTCCACCATGCTGAAGACGGAATATCTTATACTTTTGCTATAACTCCAGCAGCACTTGGAAAATCTGATGAGGAAAGAATAAACAACTTAATAGGACTATTAGATGGATACTTTACTCCTGAAGGTGGACAACATCTAAATGTCAATGTATTCAATAGAGAATTATTAGAAGATGCTATGGAACATCCTGAAAAATATCCTCAACTTACAATCAGAGTTTCTGGTTATGCTGTAAACTTCATAAAACTTACTAGAGAACAACAACTTGATGTATTATCAAGAACTATTAATCAAAGAATGTAATAAAATTTTATTATAAAATGTTAAGGGATTGCTTCACATTGTGAATCAATCCCTTATTTAAAATTTATTTAGGAGAAAAAATGGAAAATATAAAAGGAAAAATTCACTCATTTGAAAGTTTTGGAACTGTTGACGGACCAGGGATAAGATTTGTAATTTTTTTACAAGGTTGTCCCTTAAGATGTAAATTTTGCCATAATCCTGATACTTGGGATATAAAAACTTCTAAAAAAGAAATGACTCCTCAAGAGGTTTTTGATGAAATGATAAAGTATAAAAGTTTTTTTGGAACTAAGGGTGGAGTTACTGTAACAGGAGGAGAACCTCTTGTACAAAAAGATTTTTTACTTGAATTTTTTAAACTTTGTAAAAAAAATGGAGTTCACACAACTTTAGATACATCAGGATATATATTTGATGAAAAAGTAAAAGAAATCTTAAAATATACTGATTTAGTTTTATTGGATATTAAATGTATTGATAAAGAAATATATAAATCCTTAACAAAAGTTGAACTTGAAAATACTTTAAAATTCTTAGATTATCTAAAAGAAAAAAATAAAAAAGTTTGGATAAGACATGTAATTGTTCCTACAATAACTGATAATGACAATTTATTAGAAACTCTTGCTAAATATTTGAAAGATTATAAAAATATTATTGAAAAAGTAGAATTGTTACCTTACCATACTTTAGGAGTTTTTAAATATGAAGAACTTAATATGGAATATCCATTAAAAGATATAGATGCACTTTCCAATGAAAGACTTTTAAATGCAAAAGAAATATTTAAAAAATATGGTTTTTAATAATATCTTTAAATATTAATAAAAGGTTGTTACTTATATTTCATAACTTATATAAAATTTTATAATTATGATAATATTTAACAACCTTTCTTATTTTTACAAATATAAATTTCTAAAATTTTCAATCTCAGATAGTTCTATAATCAATCTTTCAGAAGTTTTTCCAATATTTTTTCTTTTAACTTTCATTTTTCCTAAATATTTTGTATTTTCACAATGAGTTCCTCCACATGGAATACAATAATCTAAACATTGCCAATATAACGCTTCCTTTTCTTCTTTATGTGGAAATGTTACTATTTCTAATCCCTCTTCAATAAGACTATTTGACTTTTCTTCAATTAATAATAATTCATCTTTTGAAAATTTATTTTCTGTTGCAAAATCTAATCTCCCATAAGTTGAAGTTATTTTGGCTCCAACTATAGATTTTCTTATATTAGGACGAATAGTCTCTAAAACCATAAGTGCTAGATGTAATCCTGAGTGATGTAAAGTTGTTCTAGCTCTTTTTTCTGTATCTATTTTTATTATAAAGGACTCCCCTATTTCTAAAGTTTTTAATATCTCTTTATCAATATGATGTACTATTAAATTTTCAACTTTTATACTAGGAAAATCTTCTAAAAAAATATTTCTTCCTTTTATTTTTGTAGTATTAAAAAATTCTATTTTTTCATTAGTTTTTTCTCTTATTAAATAACCAATATCTCCAATTTGTCCTCCACCTTCAGGATAAGCAACAGTTTTGTCAAATATAACTCCATCTTCATTTATTTCAGTTAATATTCCCTTACAAGAACTTAAAAATTGGTTTTTATAAAATAATTTTTCTGTTTTCATTTTCTCTCCTTAAATTTCTATTTACAAAATTAATAAAAAAATATATTATATAACAGTATATAAACTGATATATAAAGATTTTAATAATTTATTGTATAGAAGTCAATAAAATAACAAGAAAGTGTTATATCACAGTTAAGAGGTAATTTATGGAAAAAGATTTTAAATATATTGAATTATATAAAAAATTAAAAGAAAAAATTGAGAAAAACGAATTAACAGAAAATAGCAAATTACCCTCTATAAGATTTTTAGCTAATAAATATAATCTTAATAATATTACAGTACTAAAAGCCTATAATTTATTAGAAAAAGATGGATACATAGTAAAAAAACAAGGAGCTGGTATTTTTGTAAAACCAAAAGAATATATTTTTTATAATTCTCCTATTAAAAATTCAACAAACACTTTTAATCAAGGATTTAAAAAATTAGATAGTGATAATATTATTAATTTTATTAGTGGAAACCAAAATTTTAATATAGAAATCTACAATAAATTAAAAGAAATTCTTTTAAAACTTTCTAATTCTTTAGAGTATGATGTCCTTAATTATCAATTAACCGAAGGAAATGAAAAATTAAGAAAAATTATAAAAGATAAACTTTTAAAAAAAGATATTTATATTTCTATAAAAAATATTCAAATAATAAATGGAACACAGCAAGGTTTAGATTTAATTTTAAAATCTATAATCACTAAAAATCGAAATAAAATAATAGTTGGAGAACCTACTTATCATGGTGCATTGAATATTTTTAGAAATAATTGTAAAATTTTTACTGTTAAAATGGAAAAAGATGGATTTAATTTGGAGGAGTTAGAAAATATACTTATAAATGAAAAAATTTCTTTTATTTATACAATGACTGATTTAAGTTGCCCTATGGGAATTTCTTGGAGTAACGAAAAGAAAATTAAATTGTTAGAATTAGCTAAAAAATATAAAACTTATATTTTGGAGGATGATTTTTCATCAGAACTTTATTATAATAATTCTAAAAAAATATCTTTAAAAAGTTTAGATACAGAAAATAAGTATGTTATTTATTTGAAATCTTATTCAAAAATTTTAAGCTCTGGGTTAAGATTAGCCTTTATGATTTTACCAAATGAGTTATTAGAAAAAATAAAAGGAGCTAAATTTATATCAGATATTTCTAGTTCTGGTTTAGAGCAATATATTTTATTAGAATTTTTAAAAGATAAATTTTTAGAGCAACATATAAAAAACTTAAGTAAAATTTATAAAGAGAGATATGAATATATAAAAAATGAAATTAAAGAGATAGAAGAATTAAAAATAGAGTATGATATTGAAGGTGGTTTTTATATTTGGCTTAAACTAGATTCTAAAATTGATTACAATAAATTTTATTCTGAAACTAAAAACTTAGGTATATTATTATTACCAGCTTTTTATTTTTACTTAGACAATAAAAATCGTCCATATTTTAGATTGAGTTTTGCTTCTACTGACAAAGAGAAAATTTCTTTAGGGTTTAAAGGTATAAAAGAAATTATAGAAAAATTAAATACAGAAAGAAAAAATACTCAATAAAGTACTTTTTCTTTCCATAAAATTTATCAATAAGAATAAAATTAAATTTATACAGGTACATTAGTTTTTAAAAATTCATAAAAAAATAAACCTATTCCTATAAAAAATATTAATCCTAAAATTTCTATTAATTTTTTCATTATAATTTTTTGATAGATACTATAAAACTTTCTCTATCTAACCTCCTTAGAATATATTTAACTTTAATTATCATATCATTTACTTTTATTCTTTTCAATATTAAAAAATTTTTAAATAATAAAAGTAACTTTTTTTAATTAAACCATTCTAAAATTTTATATTTTAATTAAATTTTATACTAATTCGCAAATATTTTTTTCATTTTGAAAAAAATATATAACTTTTTTTAAACTTTTCTCGTCATAATGTCAGATTGAAAGTTAAAAATAAAATAATTCTTTTTTGAAAGTTAAGAATTATTAAAAATGTATTTGCCTATCTATGGAGGAGGTAAAATATGAACCCAAATATGTTTACAGAAAATTCTATACTAGCTTTAAATGAAGCTAGGAGCTTGGCTATAAAATATAGTCAACAAACAATTAAACCTGAAATTTTAGCCTTAGCACTTCTTACAAATAAAGAGGGCCTAATTCCTAGAATTATTGAAAAAATGGGACTAAATACAGGTAATATTATTAGAGAATTAGAAGGAGAAATTGATAGATTTCCAAAAGTTTCTGGTAATTCAGATGTAGGACTTGATATGGCAACAAATAAAGTTCTAATTGAAGCTGAAAATGAAATGAAAAAAATGGAAGACTCTTATATAAGTGTTGAACATATTTTTATTGCACTTTTAGAAGAAAGTAGAATTTTAAAAAGATTGATTGATTTAAAACAATTTAGAGAAACTGTAAAAGCTGTTAGAGGTAATCAAAAAGTAGATTCTCAAAATCCAGAAGCAAAATATGAAGTTCTTGAAAAATATGCTAGAGATTTAGTAGAACTTGCTCGTGAAGGAAAAATTGACCCAATAATTGGTAGAGATACAGAAATAAGAAGAACTATTCAAATTATTTCAAGAAGAACAAAAAATAATCCTATCCTTATAGGAGAACCTGGTGTAGGTAAAACTGCTATTGCTGAAGGTATAGCTCAAAGAATTTTAAATGGTGATGTTCCTGAAAATTTAAAAAATAAAAAAATATTCTCACTTGATATGGGAGCTTTAATTGCTGGTGCTAAATATAGAGGAGAATTTGAGGAAAGATTAAAAGCAGTTCTTAAAGAAGTTGAGGAATCTCATGGAAATATAATTCTATTCATTGATGAAATTCATACTATTGTTGGAGCTGGTAAAACAGACGGAGCTATGGATGCTGGTAACTTATTAAAACCTATGCTTGCTAGAGGAGAAGTAAAAGTTATTGGTGCTACTACAATAGATGAATATAGAAAATATATTGAAAAAGACCCAGCTCTTGAAAGAAGATTCCAAATTGTTATGGTTGATGAACCAAGTGTTGAGGATACAATTTCAGTTCTTAGAGGACTTAAAGAAAAATATGAAGTTTATCATGGAATCAGAATAAGTGATGGGGCTATTGTATCAGCTGCTGTCCTAAGTGATAGATATATTGCTGATAGATTTTTACCAGATAAAGCTATTGACTTAATAGATGAAGCTGCTGCTATGATAAGAACAGAAATTGATTCTATGCCTAGTGAATTAGATGAACTTACAAGAAAATCTATGCAACTTGAAATTGAAAGAGAAGCTCTAAAAAAAGAAGATGATGATGCTTCCAAAGAAAGATTAGTAGCTCTTGAAAAAGAATTAGCTGAAATTAATTCTAAAAAATCTGTTTTAAAATCTCAATGGGATGTAGAAAAACAAGGTGTAGAAAAAGTAAAAAAACTTAAAGCTGATATTGATAAAACTAAACTAGAAATTGAAAAAGCTGAAAGAGATTATGACTTAAATAAATTAGCAGAATTAAAATATGGTAAACTTGCCACTCTTGAAAAGCAATTAAAAACAGAACAAGAAGCTATTGAAAGTAAGTTTAGTCATTCTTTATTAAAGTTAGAAGTAACTGATGAAGAAATTGCTGATATTGTCTCTAAATGGACAGGTATTCCTGTAAATAAATTAGTTGAAAGTGAAAAAGAAAAAATATTAAATCTTGAAAAATCTTTAAATGAAAGAGTTATGGGTCAAGAGGAAGCTGTAAAACTTGTAGCTGATACAATTTTAAGAGCTAGAGCTGGTTTAAAAGATAGTAGAAGACCTATTGGTTCATTTATCTTTTTAGGACCTACTGGTGTAGGTAAAACTTATTTAGCTAAATCTCTTGCTTATAATTTATTTGATGATGAAGATAATATTGTAAGAATAGATATGAGTGAATATATGGATAAATTTTCAGTAACTAGACTTATAGGAGCACCTCCAGGATATGTAGGATATGAAGAAGGTGGACAATTAACAGAAGCTGTAAGAAGAAAACCTTATTCTGTAATTCTATTTGATGAGATTGAAAAAGCACATCCTGATGTATTTAATACTTTCTTACAAATATTAGATGATGGTAGACTAACTGATGGACAAGGTAGATTAGTTGATTTTAAAAATACTTTAATTATTATGACATCTAATATCGGAAGTAATTTAATTTTGGAAGACCCTAATCTTTCAGAAGAAACAAAAGAAGCTGTTATGAAAATTATGAAACAATCATTTAAACCTGAATTTTTAAACAGAATTGACGATATTATAATTTTCAAAAGCTTAGGTATTGAGTCTATAAGAAATATTGTAAAAGCTCTTTTAAATGACACTAAAAATAAATTAAAAGATAGATATATCACACTTAATTTTTCTGATGCTGTAATTGATTATTTAGCTAAAAATTCTTTTGACCCACAATATGGAGCAAGACCACTTAAAAGATTTATTCAAAAAGAAGTTGAAACTGAATTAGCTAAAAAAGTATTGGCTAATGAAATTAAAGATAAAAGTGAAGTTCTTGTAGATATTGAAAATGATAAAATAATATTTAAAGTAAAATAAATAAAAAATTAAGTAATTATAGAAAATGGATGTTGGAATAAACATCCATTTTTTATTAAATTATGTTATAATTTAATAAAAAATCTTATTAATTTATTTTAATATGTTTTATTTAATAACTTAAGTTATTATTTATAAAATTTATATTTTAGAAATAAGTATACTAAAATTTTGGGAGGATAAAAATATATGATAAAAATACAAACTCTTTTGGAAAATGAAAATTCAAGAAACCATTCTCTTTTATCAGAACATGGACTTTCTTTTTTTGTAATTATTGATGACAAAAAATTTTTATTTGATTGCAGTGGAGGAGATAAATTTATAAAAAATGCTGAAAAATTAGGTATTAATTTAAATGAAGTAGATACAGTTATATTAAGTCATTCACATTATGACCATTGTTGTGGATTTCTTGATTTAATAAAATATTTTAAAATTTCAAAACTTATTACAGGATACAATTTTTTTAATCCTAAATATTCTTTTGATGGAGTAAAATACACATATTTAGGTTGTGGTTTTGATAAAAAATTATTAGAAAAAAATACTATTGAACATATAGAGTGTGGGGATATTTTAAAGCTTCATAATAATATATTTTTAATTGGAAATTTTAATAGAAAATTTGATTTTGAAAAAAGTCCTAATAGATTTGTTGTTGATGATAGTAAAGAAATTATAAAAGATGATTTTAGAGATGAAATTTGTTTAGTAATAAATACAGAAAAAGGGTTAGTTGTAATTACAGGTTGCTCCCATCCAGGGATTTTAAATATTCTTACTACTATACAACAAAGATTAAATAAAAATATATATGCTGTCTTTGGAGGTACACATTTAGTAGAAGCTGATGAAATTCGTTGTTTAAAAACTATAGATGAAATGGAAAAATTAAAAATAAATATTGTTGGATTTTCTCATTGTTCTGGTGAATTAATTTTAAATTTAATAAAAAAAAATGATAATTTTATAAGTTGTAGGCTAAATACAGGAGATATGATAAAAATTTAATAATATAATCTAAATATATCATGGTACAATTTTAGTTATTATTTTATAAAAAAATTTAAAATTACAAAAAATTATCTATGCTGAACTAGACATGGAAAAAGTTCCTATGAGTAGAATGGAATTTGATTCTTGTGGACATTATTCAAGACCAGATGTTTTACAATTAAAAATTGATGATAAATAAGAAAAGTTATTCTTTTTAAGCTTTCAATATGGTATAATGTATACATAAATAATTAAATTATTGGAGGTGCTTATTGTGTATTTTGTACTCACATTATTAGTTGGTTTAATTGGAGCTAAAATAGCTTTAAAAAATAAAATTCCTGCTGGTGCTATGATAGGTTCTCTTTTCGCTGTAGCTATTTTTAATGTCCTAACTAATAAAGCAGACCTCCCTCAATCATATAAAATAATAACTCAAATTTCCACAGGAACTTTTATTGGAGCTAAAATAACAGCTCAAGATGTAAAAGGATTGAAGAAAATTTTTATTCCAAGTTTAATAATGGTTATTTTAATGGCATTTTTTAATTTTGGAATGGGATATTTTATATATAAAACAACAAATATAGATATTGTAACAGCTCTTTTTGCTACTTCTCCTGGAGGAATAGCTGATATGACAATAATTGCCTATGATTTTGGTGCTGAATCCTCTAAAGTTGCTTTACTTCAAATGATTCGTCTAATATCTGTAGTTGGAATAATCCCAACACTTATAAAAATTTTATCAAAAAAATTTAAAAGAAGAGCTAATATAAAGCAAGATGAAAAACCTTTAGAAAAAAATTCAGTAAATAATAAAAAAGTTTCTTCTAAAAAAGAAAATTTACAAAAAATTCTTTTAACTTTAGGGATAGGTACTCTTGGGGGAATATTGGGTTATATTTTAAAAATTCCATCTGGAGCAATGACTTTATCTATGGTTGTAATTGCTATTTATAATATAATTTCTGATAAAGCCTATATGCCTATAAAATTAAGACAGCTTATACAAGTTTTAGCTGGAGCTTTAATAGGAGCTAAAATGACCATGAAAGATTTGATAAGTTTAAAAGAAATATTTATTCCTGTATTTATAGTTATAATAGGATTTTGTATTATGAATTTAGTTTTAGGAATTTTAATTTATAAAATTACTGATTTTGATGTAGAAACTTCTCTTTTTGCTGCTTCTCCTGGTGGAATGTCTGATATGTCTATAATTGCCAGTGAAATGGGAGCAGATACACCAAAAGTTGCTACAATGCAATTTTTTAGACTTGTTACTGTTGTGGCTGTATATCCAATATTAATAAGTTTTATAAAAAATTTATTTGTATAACCCAAAAAAGAAATTGTTAAAAAGTTTTAGTTAATTACTTAAAATTTTAATAACAATTTCTTTTTTTATATTTACTTTATAATTTTATTTTCTATATATAAAATTTCTTAAGAATTATCTTTGAAAATATTATTAAATATTATATAATATATCTGTTGATGATAATTTAAAAATTAGGAAGTGAAATAATATGGATAAAGAGCAAATCTGTATAATAAAAAAAATTATAGCTGAACAATTAGATATAGATGAAATTGAAATAAAAAATACTTCTAATTTATTTGATGAATTAGGTGCTGATTCCTTTGATATAGCTAATATTATAAGTGAAATTGAAATAAAATTTGAAATATCTATTCCATATACAGAGGCTAAACATATTAGAAAAATGGATGAACTTTTAAATCACATCAATGATAAATTAGAAAAATTGGAGAAATAATGATATTTAAAAGAGAAGAATTACTTATAGGAAAAGAAAATTTAGATAAACTAAAAAATTCTCATGTAATAGTTTTTGGACTTGGAGGAGTTGGTGGTTTTGTAATCGAAGGTTTAGTAAGAGGTGGAATAGGAGAACTTACAATAGTTGACTATGATACTGTAGATATTACAAATATAAATAGACAAATAATAGCTACTACACAAACTATTGGAAAATTAAAAACATATCTTATATCCGAAAGAGCAAAAGCAATTAATCCTGATATTAAAATAAATTCTATCAGTGAAAAATATTTAAAAGAAAATAAAGATATGTTCTTTCAAAATAAAAAATATGATTATATTGTAGATGCTATTGATATGGTATCTTCAAAACTGAGTATAATTGAAGAAGCTAATAAATTAAATATCCCTATTATTTCTTCTATGGGAACAGGTAATAAATTAGACCCTTTAAAATTAGAAATTGCAGATATTAATAAAACTTCTGTTTGTCCTCTAGCAAGAGTAATTAGAAAAGAAGTTAAAAATAGAGGTATAAAAAGACTTAAAGTTCTTTATTCTAAAGAAGAACCTAAAAAACCTTTAAATGAAGATAATAGTAGAGAAAAGTCTGTCAATGTTGGAAGTATATCTTTTGTACCTTCTGTAGCTGGGCTTATAATTGCTGGTGAAGTGATAAAAGATATTTGTAATATAAAATAAAAATGAAAGGAAATTAAATATATGGAAAAAATAGGAATTTTTTATGGAACAACTTCTGGTAAAACAGAAGCAATAGCTGATGAAATAGATTTTAACTTAAGAAAACATGACCATGAAGTTTTTAATGTAGCTGATGGTATTGATGAGATTGAAAATTTTAAAAATCTTATCTTAATTACACCTACTTATGGAGTTGGAGAATTACAAAAAGATTGGGAAGACCACTCTTCTCAATTAAAAAATATGGATTTCTCTGGTAAAAAAGTAGCTCTTGTTGGACTTGGAAATCAATTTACTTTTGGAGAATCTTTTGTTGAAGGAATGAGAAAACTTTATGATATTGTTATAGAAAATCATGGAGAAGTTATTGGATTTACTTCTAATGAAGGATACAAATATCAAGAAAGTGAAGCTGTAATAGGAAATAAATTTGTTGGACTTGCTTTAGATGAAACTAATCAAGATAACGAAACTCCTGAAAGAGTAAGTGTTTGGATTAAAGAAATTTTAAAAGAATTTTATTAGAATTTAATTTAAAAGGATTGTTGCATTTTATTAAACTGTTAAAAACAAATAAAATTTTCATAATTAAAAATACTTTTGTGAAAACATATTTTATTTTTATAACAAAGAATTTGCAACAGTCCCTTTTTTTATTTTAATATTTTATGATATAATAAATATATTATTTTTAAATTTAGGGAAGGAACTATGAAAAAAGAAAAAAGAATAGAAGAATTAAAAGAATTGATAAAGAAATATAGCGATTATTACTATAATCAAAATGAAAGCCTTATTTCTGATGTAGAATTTGACAAACTTTTAAAAGAATTGGAGGAACTTGAAGGAAAAAATCCTCAATTTAAAATGTTTGACTCTCCTACTGTAAATGTTGGAGCAAGTGTTAAAAATACAAAATTTACTAAGGTTACTCATAAAGAAAAAATGTTGAGTTTATCAAATAGTTATAATATTGGAGAAATAGAAGATTTTATAAATAGAGTGGATAAACTTTTAGAAAACAATAAAAAACCTACTTATGTTTTAGAAGTAAAACTAGATGGTTTATCAATTAGTATCACTTATAAGAATGGAAAACTTGTACAAGGAGTTACAAGAGGAGATGGAATTATAGGAGAAGATGTTACAGAAAATATAATGGAAATTTCTAGTATTCCTAAAACTTTAAAAGAAAAAATTGATATTGAAGTAAGAGGAGAGATAGTTTTACCTATAAGTGAGTTTATAAAAATAAATGAGAAAAAACTTGCTCAAGGGGAAGAGATATTTGCAAATCCTAGAAATGCTGCAAGTGGAACTCTTCGTCAATTAGATTCAAAAATTGTAAAAGAGAGAGGTTTAGACTGTTATTTTTACTTTGTAGTTAATGGAGAACAATATGGTATTAAAACTCATAGAGAAGCTTTTGATTTTCTTGAAAAATTAGGATTAAAAACTACAAAAATTGCTGAAGTATTATCTAGTGTAAAAGAGATTGATGAAAGAATAGAATACTGGAAAGATGCTAGAGAAAAATTAGATTATGAAACTGATGGAATGGTTTTAAAGGTTAATGAGATTGAATATTGGGATATATTAGGAAATACAACTAAAAGTCCTAGATGGGCAATAGCTTATAAATTCCCAGCAAAACAAGTATCTACTAAACTTTTAGACATAACATGGCAAGTTGGAAGAACAGGAAAAATAACTCCAGTTGCTGAATTAGAAGAGGTAGAAGTTTCAGGAAGCCGTGTAAAAAGGGCTAGTTTACATAATTTTGATGAAATAGAGAGAAAAGATATAAGAATTGGAGATAAAGTTTTTATAGAAAAAGCTGCTGAAATAATACCACAAGTTGTAAAATCTATAAAAGAATTAAGAGATGGTAGTGAAAAAATAATTTCAGCTCCAACTAATTGTCCAGTATGTGGTTCTTTACTAGAAAAAGAAGAGGGGTTAGTGGATTTAAAATGTTCTAATCATAGTTGTCCTGCTAAAGTTCAAGGAAAATTTGAATATTTTGTTTCAAGAGATGGAATGAATATAGTTGGGCTTGGTCAAAAAATAGTTGAAAGATTTATTGACTTAGGATACTTAAATGATATAACAGATATTTATAAACTTTATACTCATAAAGAAGAAATGGAAAAACTTGAAAAAATGGGTAAAAAAAGTGTAGAAAATCTTTTAAATTCTATTGAAGAAAGTAAAACTAGAGATTATTCAAAAGTTTTATATTCATTAGGAATTCCAGAAGTTGGAAAATTTATGGGAAATCTTTTAGCTAAAGAAAGTAAAAATATAGATAATCTTATGAAAATGACTAAAGAGGAGCTTTTAAACATAAATGGAGTAGGTGATAAAGTTGCTGATTCAATTATTAATTTCTTTAAAAATGAAAAAAATATAGAGATAATTAATAAATTAAGAGAATATGGATTAAACTTTTCTTTAGGAAATCAGTCTAAGGTAGAGAAGAATGTTTTTGAGGGAAAAACATTTTTAGTTACAGGAAAACTTGTAAAATTTACCAGAAATGGAATAAAAGAGGAAATTGAAAAATTTGGTGGAAAAAACTTATCTGCTGTAAGTAAAAATCTTGATTATTTAATAGTTGGAGAAAATGCTGGTAGTAAATTAGCTAAAGCTACTGAATTAGGAACTGTTAAAATTATAACTGAAGAAGAGTTTTTTGAGATTGTAAACAATAAATAATTAAGTGCTATTTGACTATTGTTTAATAGTATGATATATTAAAGTGTATAAAAAATGAAGATATGGAGAGGAATAAGATGATAAGTAGTTTACTAAAAATGATTTTTGGTACTAAAAATGACAGAGAAGTAAAGAGAATACAAAAAAAAGTAAAAGAAATCAATGCTTTAGAACCAGAAATTTCAAAGTTATCAGATGAAGAATTAAAAGCTAAAACAGTTGAATTTAAAGAAAGATTATCTAAAGGAGAAACTTTAGATGATATATTAGTAGAAGCTTTTGCTGTAGTTAGAGAAGCATCTATAAGAGTTTTAGGAATGAGACATTATGATGTACAATTAATTGGAGGAATTGTACTTCATGAAGGAAAAATTACAGAGATGAAAACAGGGGAAGGAAAAACATTAGTTGCTACTGCTCCTGTATACTTAAATGCTCTTACAGGAAAGGGAGTTCATATTATTACTGTAAACGACTACCTTGCAAAAAGAGATAAAGAACAAATGGGTAGAGTTTATGAATTTTTAGGACTTACTACTGGAGTTATATTAAATGGTATGTTAAATGATGAAAGAAAAGAAGCATACTTATGTGATATTACTTATGGTACTAACTCTGAATTTGGTTTTGACTATTTAAGAGATAATATGGTCAAAAAATTAGAAGACAAGGTACAAAGACCTTTAAATTATTGTATAGTTGACGAAGTTGACTCAATTTTAATTGACGAAGCTAGAACTCCATTAATTATATCTGGAGCAGCTGAAAATACTGCAAAACTTTATAAAACTTTCTATACTGTAGCTACTTATTTAGAGAGAAGTAGAGAAACAGAAAAAATTACAGATATTAAAAAGAAAAAAGAAATGAATATTCCTGATGAAGTATGGAAAGATTATGAAGTAGATGAAAAAGCTAAAAATATTGTTCTTACAGAAAAAGGTGTTAAAAAAGTTGAAAAAATGCTTAATATAGAAAACTTATATGCACCAGAAACAATAGAATTAACTCACTATTTAATGCAATGTTTAAAAGCAAAAGAATTATTTGAAAGAGATAAAGATTATTTAATAAGAGAAAATGAAGTTATAATCATAGATGAGTTCACAGGAAGAGCTTTAGAGGGAAGAAGATATTCTGATGGATTACACCAAGCTATTGAAGCTAAAGAAGGAGTTAAAATAGCTGGAGAAAACCAAACTTTAGCATCTATTACTTTACAAAACTACTTTAGAATGTATGAAAAATTATCTGGTATGACAGGTACAGCTGAAACTGAAGCTCCTGAATTTGTATTTATTTATGGATTAGAAGTTGTAGTTATTCCTACAAATAAACCTGTTATTAGAAAAGATAACGGAGATATAATTTACAAGACTCATGAAGAAAAAATAGAAGCTATTATTGAAAAAATAAAAGAACTTTATGCAAAAGGACAACCTGTATTAGTTGGTACTATAACTATTCAAGGTTCTGAATTATTATCAAATGAATTAAAAAAATTAAATATTCCTCATAATGTATTAAATGCTAAATTCCATGAAAAAGAAGCTGAAATAGTTGCTCAAGCTGGTAGATATAAAGCTGTTACTATAGCTACAAATATGGCTGGTAGAGGAACTGACATAATGCTTGGAGGAAATCCAGAATTTATGGCTAAAAAAGAAGCTAATTCTCCAGAGGAATATAATCAATTATTAGAAAAATATAAAGTACAATGTGAAGAAGAAAAAGCAAAAGTAAGAGAATTAGGTGGATTATTTATCCTTGGAACTGAAAGACATGAGTCTAGAAGAATTGATAATCAATTAAGAGGACGTTCAGGAAGACAAGGAGACCCTGGTGAATCTCAATTCTATTTATCATTAGAAGATGATTTAATGAAATTATTTGGTTCTGACAGAGTTAAATCTGTTATGGAGAGATTAGGAATTCCTAAAGGAGAACCTATAACTCATAGAATGATAACAAAAGCTATTGAAAATGCTCAAAAGAAAGTTGAATCTAGAAACTTTGGAATCAGAAAATCTCTGCTTGAATTTGATGATGTTATGAACAAACAAAGAGAAGCAATATATGCTAGTAGAAATGAAGCTCTTTCTAAAGATGATTTAAAAGAAACTATAATTTCAATGTTAAGCGGAACTATTCATTCAGCTGTTATAGAAAGATTTGTTGGTGAATTTAAAGAAGAATGGGATGTAAAAGGTCTTTCTGAATTTTTAGAAGAAAAATATGATTATGTAATTGAAGATTTAGAAGATTATAAATCTTATGGAATAGAAGAATATGCTGAAAAATTATCTAATATTATTGCTGAAAAATATAAAGCTAAAGAAGAAGAAATTGGTTCAGATTTAATGAGACAAATTGAAAAATATGTTTTATTAGAAGTTGTTGATAACAGATGGAGAGAACATTTAAAAGCATTAGATGGATTAAGAGAAGGTATCTACTTAAGGTCTTATGGACAAAGAGACCCTATTGTAGAATATAAACTACTTTCTGGAGAATTATATGGAAAAATGTTAGAAACAATAAAAACTGAAACAACTTCATATATGTTTAAAGTAATGGTAAGAACTCCAGAAGAAGCTGAAATAGAGGAAGCTAATATAATTGAAGAAAAAGATGAGGTAAATGTTGGTGGTCCTGATAATCCAGATGCTCCTTGTTCTTGTGGTAGTGGAAAACCTTATAAAAAATGTTGTGGTAGATAGATAAAAAGGTATGGTGATAGTTATGAAAAAAACATTAATAATTCTATCTCTTTTAGCTCTTGGAGCTTGTAGTTCTCTAAAAAAAGAGCCTAAAGTAGTTACTAATGAAGAGATAAAAAATTGGGATAAAACTATTTCTAAAGTTGTTGTAGATAGTGCTTTTATTCCAGATGAATATGGAAATGAAGACCCTATTTATTATTTAAGAAAAACAGGAAAAATGTCTGAAAAAGATTTCCAATTTTTAAATACTTTAAAAACTAAAAATGAATTTGATGAAGAAGAAATTGATAAGTTTACAAAATTATTAGATAAATATCCTTCAAAAATTGATAGAAAATTTGTTTTAGAAGACTCAAATATAAAAAATCCAAAAGCTCTAGTTAATAAAATGGTTAATGAATCTCGTTTGAGAATGGCAAATCCTTCAAACCATATATTTTCTAAAGTAGCTACTGAAGAAGAATGGGAGCAAATTGTAGCTTTTTCTAAAAAAAATGATTTAAATGAAAAAGATGTAAAAAAATTAAGAAAAATATTAAATAATTTTATAAAAAGAAGAGAATTCTTTGATGAAAAAAGTTGGTATGGAGCAGAAATTTCTAGTAGATTAGAATATATTGTAGAAAAATCTAAATCAGAAACTTTAACAAAAAAAGAACTTAATAATATCAATGCTAAAGCTTTATACATAGCTTATCCTGATTATTTATCCCCATTAGATAGATGGAAAGATTAATAAAAAATAGGCATCTTGTAAATCAAGATGCCTATTTTTACATTAAAGGGGAAATTTATCTAAAATACTCTTGAATCTAATAATTTTTTTTCATCACTCAATTTATTCTCAAAAATTAAATTAACTTCAACATTATCATTAACTTCTAAATAATTTCTTATTTCATTAGCCATTTGGTTTACTATTTTATTATAATCATTTTTATCAAATTTATCCCAATTTCCATTTCCTACATAAGATTCAATTTCAATATTTAAATAAAACCTTTCTCCTACTCTACCTACATCTATTCCATCAATTACAAGTTTATTATTTTTACTATCAATAATTTCTTGATATTTTAACTCTAATTTATCTTCTATATAGTCATACATATCATCTGAAAAGCTCATCATTGATATAGCTAAAAATATTCCTAATAATAATTTTTTCATAAAAATACCTCCTAGTTTATCTAATTAATAAAAGATTTATAATATTTTTTAAATAGTTTATCTATCTTTCTTTCCTCTATATAATTCAAATAAATATTACTTTTTAAAAATTCTAAAAGATTTTTTCCTTGTATTTTATTTGTAAATGTAAATAAAGATAAATAAGACCTATTCCAATAAAGAAAAATATATTTTATTTTAGTTTTATTTTCATCAAAAGTTTCCTTAGAAATAGACATTCCAAATGTATCTTCAATATCTTGATAAATAATTTCAAAATTAGGGTCTTTTCTTTCATCAGCTCTTTTCTTTATATTTGCCAATGCAGATTCAAAAGATTCTTTTGCCTCATTAAAACTAGTAAAACGATTATGTCCATAAGTAGATTTATCACTACCATCATAACTTAAAAAAATGTTATTGAGAACCAATATTTTATTTCCAGTATTACTTTTTGTAGTTTCAGAATAAGAAAAATTCATAATCAACATAAATAATATTATTATAGCCTTTTTAATCATTTTTCCTCCAATCTTATCAATTATAGTAATATAAAAATTCTTAATAGATTATACCCTCTATTTTATTAGATAGCAATAGAAAAAGTTATAAGTCTAATTTTTATAATTTTTTAAAAAAAATTATTATTAATAAAAAATTAACTTTAAATTCTTTTAATAAAAACATATATCAAAATTGTACATTTCAGCCTATCTTTTTTTTTTTGTTGACATATTTAAAAAAAAAAATTATATAATTTGTCTATAAAAAACTATATTACAAACATAACTTGCTCTAAAAATAAATATATTTTGGGAAGGTGTATGATGAGTGAGGAATTACTAAATGATTTATTATCAGAAAAAGAATTTTGTGCTTTGAAAATGTTTGATTTTTTAAACAGAGAAATAATAAATAAAAATTATACAATTCAAGAAAAAAATTTTTCTGATTTATTAAAATATTTGAGAAATAGAAAAATCGAATATTTAGATACTATTTGGAGTAAATCATCTATACAAAGAAATGTTTTTTTAACTATTGTAAATTTATGTGATTTTTGCTTTAAAATAAAAAACATAACATTTCCTTATATTGAAAAGTTTTTTCAAGATAAAGAAAAATTATTTTTTACTATACCAATTATAAAAAACTATTCTAAAGAACTATATAAAATTTATTTAATAAGTAGAAATAAACATAAAATTAAATTTTATAAAAGTGAAAATTTTGAATGTTATTCTGTTGACAAATATAATGATGTATCAAATCTTTATTTAGATTCTAATGATATCTTTTTACATATAATCTTAGATGGTGTAATCTGTGTCAATGGAAAATCTTTTTTAACAAAAGGAGACTTATATTATTCTGGAGAATTTCCTCTAAAAGAAAACTTTGTTCCTTTAAGTCCGGAATTCAAAAAGATTATTATTGTTATAAAAAAATCTTTTTTTGTAAAATCCAAGATAATAATTAAAAATGAGAATAAAAATAAGGTTTTTCTTCCTATAATAAATGAATTAGAAAATATATTTAATAGTCCTTTAGATGATAGTGTACTTTTAGAAACTATTACATATTTGATTGAATATTTTAATAATAAAAATATTATAAATTTTGAACCTCAATATATAGAAAAGAAAAAAATAATAGTTGATATTATCCAAAATAATATTTTATTACCTAGAAAAGTTATAGTTGATAAACTTCTAAATGAATTAGATGTATCTTTATCAAAATTATATAGTATATTTTACATTCTTTTTGGGATTCCTATAAATAAATATATAGATAAAATAAAATTAGATAAAGCTTGTACCCTTTTAATAACTACAGTTGACCCTATTAGTTACATAAGTTCTCAATTAGGTTTTAATGAAGAAGTTTTATTAGCAAAATTTTCAAAGTATATAGGCTGTACGCCATTAAAATTTAGAAAGGATTTTTGTGATAAATAATGATAAGCTTTTTAGAAACTGAATTAGAGAAAAAAGATAAAAATCTTTATCTAAGATTTAAAATAATAACAAAATTATTAAATTTATCTATTAAAGAAACCAAAGTAGAAATAACCAATAAATATCTAATGAAAATTTTAAATGTATATTTAACAGAAAATAAAAAAAATATTAATAGTGATAATATACTTGATACATTATTTATATTTTTTGAGGAAATTATTGATTCTTATCTTATTGGAAATTTTGATAAGTATAATTTTATTCTAAAAGATTTGAAAATAAATGAAAATATAAAAGAATTTTTAAAAGAGAAAAAAGAAGAAGTTTTACAAATTATAGAATATTATCTTGAAAACCCTTTTTCTCAAATAGAAGAAATTTTAGTCTCAAACAATTATTATGATATTATTAAAATAAAAGGAAATTTAGAAAAGAAAAAATTTAAAGCACGTTTAGAAGTCAATAGTATAATGATTAGATTTATGATAAAAGGAAAACTTTTTTATGAAGATGGCTTTATATTAACAGATAATTATTATATTATTACAGGAAAAGAGTCTTTAAAATCATTTTTACCATTAGAAGAAGAATTATATTTAGTAGTAATTATATTAAAAAAATCTCTTATAGAAATATTAAATATTAAAGAATCTTTTGAAAAAAATGCTATCAGAAGTTTAGCTTCTAAAAAATATATAGATAATTTACTAAATATTAATTTTCTAAAAGAAAGACCTTTCTATTTTATTGAAACTTTAATATATTTCTTAAAATCCAATAATCTATTAGAAAAAAATATAACTCCTTTATTAAAAAAAATTAGACATAATACAATTGATTTAGCAGATATTTTTTCAAAAATTACAAAAAATATTAAACTAAATTCTGAAAAAATAAAAGATATTTTAATAAAAGAAACTGAACTTTCAAATATGCAATTAGATAATTTTTTAGTAGAAAAAACCAATTTAACACTAAAAAAATTAATTATTAAGTTAAAAATAAAATATATTTTAGAAGAATATTGGAATAATAATGTACCTATAGAAGATTTGATAGAAAAATATAATATAGAAAATATGAAAATTTTTAGATACAATTTAAAAATTTTTTATAATTTATCTATTAAAGATTTAAAGAAAATTAAAAAGAAATCTAGTTAAACTAGGTTTCTTTTTTTTATCCCTTATTTTGAAAGCATATCACTTTTATACTCAAAACAGAAAAAAAGAAGAAAAATTTTTAAAAAATTTAAAAAATTTAAAAAAACTTTAATTGATAAACGAGAACAAAATAATTAATTTTTAATTTTGACTAAAAAAAATGTAAAAAAAAATAAAAAAACATGTGTTAAAAAAATATATTATAGTATAAAATAAGAAAGATGAGAGCAAAATATATTTTAATAATTGTTTTAATATAGTTTTTATTGTATTAATAAAGAAGTTTTTGGAGGTAAACGGAGGTAAAATATGAAAAAAATTTTCTTATTCTTAGCAATTTGTGTTAATGCTTTTGCTTTTAGACTAGAAAATATAACCTTTAATAAAAGTTTAAAAGATGGTTATAGGGAGTACACAGTTTATAATGATGGAACTCAGAGAACTAGATATAAATTAAAACTTGCTCCTGGAGAAGAAAAAGATATAACAAATTGTTTAGAAGTTTTTCCAAAAATAATAACAGTAGAACCAAAAGGTTCTCAAGTTTTTAAAATATTTGGAAAAGCTACTGAAAAATTAGAAAACAGAGAATATAAATTTTATTTAAATTTTGAACAAATAATAATACCAACTTTAGGAAAAGCAGATGGAAAAACTGTTTCAGGAACTTCTATAATGCCTTTAGCACCGAGTATCCAAATGAAAGGATATGGTGGAGAAATAGATTACTCTAAATCTTTATCATTTGAAAATATAAACTTTTCAAAAGATAAAAATGGTAATTTACAAGTAAAAGGTGATGTAGTAAATAATTCTCATGGAGCTGTTGAAGTAGGACTTAACTTTCATAATAATGATAAAACAGTGGGTTCTTCAAAAGGAATTGGGGAAATAGCTGCTCATTCAAGAAAAAAAGTAACTATACCTCTTGGCAGCTTTAAAGATAAAGATGAAATAAAACATTTAACTCTTTATAATGATAATTTTGATATTTTAAAAGAAATAGAACTTGATAATGGAGTTATAGTAAAAGATGCAAGTAAACAATAATGTTTATATAGAGAAATTTAAAAAGGAGGAAAATTATGAAAAAATTATTGTTAGGAGCTTTATTAATAGTTGGAGCAACTTCTTTTGGTGCTGTAAGTTCTGAATTAAAAGTTACAGATGATGTTTCAGACCCAAAAAAATATTCTGGAAGTGGTTCTTTAGGTTTAGTAAGTAGAGGAGAAGTAGTTGATGCTACTGGTAAAATTATGTTAATTATAACACCTACTGTTAGTGCTGGAGCTGATGGAACTTCATTGGCATTTGAACATGGGCAAATATTAGTGGGAGGTTCTAGTGAATTAACAGGAAAATTTGAAGCTAAAGTTGTTACTGGTGCTAATAATGAAATAATTCCTATTACAGATAAGGAATTAACTGTTAAATTATATGCTGAAGGAAATTCAACAGTAAGTGAAACAACACAAGGAAGTTATTCTGCTAATCCTATAAACTTAGTGGGACCTACAGGTTCAACATTGGCATATCAATTAACAAATGATAGTGGTTTACAAGGAAATATTTATAGAGGAACTATTCTTTCTAAAGTTGAAGCTAAAAATACAGCTGGAACATTCTTAGATAGAACTGGTAAAGTTGTAGTAGAAGTAACTAATTTAAGTGCAACACCACAATCATAAAAATTTTAAAATAAAATTAATTTTAGAAAACAAGGAGGAAAAATTATGAAAAAATTATTATTAGGAGCTTTATTAATAGTTGGAGCAACTTCTTTTGGTGCTGTAAGTTCTGAGTTAAAAACTACAGATACTGGACCTGATCCGAAAAAATATTCTGGAAGTGGTTCTTTAGGTTTAGTAAGTAGGGGAGAAGTGGTATCTGCTGCAAATAAAGTTATGTTAATTATAACACCTACTGTTAGTGCTGGAGCCGATGGAACTTCATTGGCATTTGAACATGGACAAATATTAGTTGGAGACTCTAGTGAATTAACAGGAAAATTTGAAGCAAAGGTTGTTACTGGTGCTAATAATGAAATACTTCCTATTACAAATGAATTAGCAGTTCAATTAATTGTTGGAACTGATAATGTAAAACAAGGAGAATATTCGAATACTGTAGAATTAATTAAAGGAACTTCAACTGATACAACATTAGCATATCAATTAACAAATGATAGTGGTTTACAAGGAAATATTTATAGAGGAACTATTCTTTCTAAAGTAATGGCTGGAGATAAAGCTGGTACATTTTTAGATAGAGGTTCTAAAATTGAAGTAACTGTAACTGATTTACCAGCAACAGCAAAACCATAAAAAATAAATTAAATTTTTTAAGAAAGGGGGAAGAGAAATTTGAAGAAATTATTACTAGGTGTCGCATTATTAGGAAGTTTTTCTTATAACACATTAGCACAAAAAGTTGGAAGTTTACATGTAGATGTAGTAGCAAATATGTTAGATTCTACTAGTAACTATGTGTTAATAATTGAACCTACTATTAGTGCTAGTAATGATGAAAGTTATTTATTATTTAACCATGGACAAGTATTAACTAATCAAACTGATATATTACTTGGAAAATTTAAAGCTATGGTAATAGAAAGAGATACAGGAAATATAGTTCCTTTAAAAGAAGCAAATGATGAAAATGCTGAAGGAATGTATGTAGCTTTAGAAGTGGATAATAAACAGTTTGGAAAAGGAGAAGAAACTTTAGGACATGAGGTAATAAAAGATTCAAGTGGTGCATTGACCCCTTCTAATTTATATTATTCATTAACAAGAAATAGTGGAATTTATAGTGATATTTATAATGGTGAAGTCCTTTCTAAATTAATTACAGGTACAGCTACTGGAAGTTTTATCTACAAACGGGGAAATATAGTTGTAAAAGTAAATAATATAACACCTTAATTGATAAAAAGGAGGAATATTTTGAAAAAATTATTATTAGGAGTAGCATCATTATTAATAGGAGCTACTACCTATTGTGGAGTAGCTGTAGACTTAAAAGAAGAGTCCACAGGAACATTTGGTGGAACAGCTAGTTTAGGAATTGTAAGTAGAGGAGAAATAGTTGATGCTACTGGAAGATTTTTATTAATAGTCGAGCCAACTGTAAATGCTGGAGCTGATGGAACATCATTAGCATTTGACCATGGACAAATTTTAATAGGAAGAGCTAGTGAACTAATAGGTAAATTTGAAGCTATGGTTGTTACTGGAGGAGCTAATATTGATGAAAATTATTCAATTGTTCCTATGACAGGAGATGAAATAACAGCACAATTATATCATGGAAATTCTTCTATTCCAGAAGAACCAGGAATATATTCAGAACCAAAAGAATTACATATAATGAATGCTCCTGAAGGAATTATTCCTGGAACAAAAGAAAATTCTACTTTAGCATATCAAATAACAAAAGATAGTGGAATGCAAGGGGATATTTATAGAGGAATTATCTTATCAAAAATTATTGCTGGAGATATTCCTGGAACATTTTTAGATAGAAGTGCAAAACTATTAGTAAAAGTAGATAATGTAGATATAAAACATATGCATGGTGATGTTATATCGAATAATGACAAAGGTTATGGAGATATTATAGCTAACTCAAATAATAAATAACCTCAAAAATATACTCAAGAGTATAACTCTTGAGTATATATATAAGTTTATTAAAAGATTAATAAATTTATATATGTATAAAAAAGGAGGGGGGAAAATTGTTATGGTTTATAAAAAATCAAGAATAACTTGGTTAATACTCTCATTTATTTTAAATAGTATAATAAGTATGGCTGAACCAGAATTCACAGAAGAAGAATTACTACTACTAAAAGAAAATAAAGCCATAACACAAGAAGAATTTTTAATTTTACTTAGAGAATTAACTGATGGAACTGCCAATGAAAAAAACTTTTATAACTTAAAAATTAACAATAAACTTTTAAATAGAAACTATGAAGTTTTAAATGAAAATGGAAAACAATATTTACAACTTCAAGGATTTTTTTCTTCAATAGGATTTACTAACTATTATCCTCATAAAGAAAGTACTGAAATATTTTTAGGAACAGAATTAGAAGAAATTATCCTAGAACATAAAAAAAATAAAGTTATAAGAGCTGGAAAGGAAATAAAATTTCAAGGAGATTATCCTAAATTTATAATAAGAAATGGATTTGTATATGTTGAAAAAGAGGTTTTTGAAAAAATATTTTTAAATGAATTAAGAATAGATAATCAAAATCTAGACATACATATGGGATTAAATTTCACTCCTCCAGTAGCAATAGATAGATTAATAGATATTGCTAAAGAAAAATTAGATAGAGAGTCTAATAAAAAAGAATTGGTTTTTGGAGGAAAAAGAACTTGGTTTGATTTAGGTTATGTAAATATAGATGCAGGATATAATTTTTCTAAATCTTCTGAAAGTTCAAAATATGATAGAAAATGGGATAGTTCTATTAGTTATCAAGGTGGATTATTATTTGGGGAATTACGTTTTGATTATGACTTAAAAGAAAATGAAGCTAGAAACTTTAATTTACAATATGACCAAATTATAGAAAATCATACTTTGGATATTAGTAGAGATAAATTAGGTTCTGATGGTTTATGGGGATTAAGATTATATAAAGATAGAGGATATACAAATCAAGGTGGACAAATAACAATCTCTGAAACTGTTCCAATAGGTTCTAGAGCTCAATTATTATATATGGGTGTTCCTATAGAAATAGAAGATGAAGAAAATGGTAGAGTTACATTTAATAGTAAAGAAATAAAATCTAATAGAGATTATCAATTAAAAATTTATTATCCTGATGGAAAAATTGTACTAAAAGATATTAGAACTACTGATGATTATAACAAACAAGAATTAGGAGAATTTGAATACGATATTAATATAAACGAGAGAAAAGAAATCTTTTTAAATGGAAATAATAAAGATGAACTGTATAAAGGGTTTGATACTCAAACAAATTTCTACTATGGACTTACTGATAAATTGACATTAGGTTTTGGATTTTCAAATGAAATGGAACAAAATGTTCAAAGAGAAAAAGAATATTTAAAAACTTTAAGAGGAAATATTATCTATAGTGATACTTTAAATGGATATTCTTATACATTTAGATTAGATGGTGAAAGAGCATTTAGTAATTTTTATGATACAGCTGGAAAAAATTATTCAGATATGAATAGTTTTGGATATTTAACAGAAATTACTAAAAATAAATGGAGAGTAACTTTAGAAGAAAGTAGATACGCTGAATATTATGAAGAAAAAAAGAAAAATTCTTTAAATATAACTTATGATATATTGCCTAATATAAGTTTAGATTATAAATATGATAAAACTAATTATTATGATGGTAAAAGAGAAATTGAAGAAAGCTTAGGTTTTGATGTAGACTATGCAATTAAAGGTGTCTTATTAGGAGCTTCAGCAGACTTTGATTTAAGAGATAGCAAAAACAATGAATATAGTTTTAATGCATATTTTGGTGGTATAAAAAATTGGAATATGAGACTAGAAAATACTTGGACAAATAATGGAGATGACTACGAAGTAGCTTTAAATCTTTATAATAATAATTTTAAAGGATTTATAGATTTCTCTACAGAATTTAGATATTCTAATACTGATAAAGAAAGTTTTGGAATACAATTTAGTATGATAATAGATGATTTAATAACAATAGATGCTTCTGGAGATAAAGATGGACAAAGAGATTTAAGACTTGGAATTGATAAGACAATCGATTTAAAAAATCCATTCATAAATATAGATAGTACAGATGTATCAAGAGCAAATATTATAACATTTGTTGACCAAAATAATAATGATATTTATGATGAAGGAGAACCTCTAATCGAAGGTGTAGAAGTATCAATAGGACTTAAAAAAGTTATAACTAATAAAGATGGTAGAGCTAAAATTTATGGTCTTTCAAATGGAATCGAATATGATTTGAATCCAAAAATTAAGAAACCATCTTATACTTTAGGTAATAATAAAATTAAAATTTTAAGTAATTTTTCATCAGAAGTAGATGTACATATTCCTATAAAACCAATGATGAATCTAAATGGATATATTCAATTAGATAAAAATCTTGGATTAAAACCAGAAGCTAGAGAAGAATTTTATTCTAATATAATTATTCAAATATTAGATGAAGAAGGTAAAGAGATAGATATAGCTTCTCCTGATAATATAGGATTCTTTGATATAAGTGGATTATATCCAGAAACATATTTATTAAAAGTATTCTACATTGGTAACGATTATAAAATATTAAACTTAAATGAAAAACTACAATTAAAATATGATAAAAATTATGGATTTGATTTCCAACTATTATTTAATGTATCTAACAAAGGTATAGAACTTGTAGAAAAAGGAAAAGGAGCTGGTTTATAATTATGAAAAAAATGTTTATAATTTTTCTATTACTAATTAACAATCTCTTATTTTCTCAAGATATATCTATTGGAAGTAATACTAATTCCAATACTAATTCAGATAATATTGGCAATTTATTTCCTTATCCCCCTGATTTTGAATTTCCTAAGGGAGAAATTCCCTTAGTTCCTATAATGCCTGAAATACCTACAACAGGAAGAGATAAGGATAAAGAAGGAAATATAAGATTATTAGAAAAGACCTATACAGTAATGTTAGAAGCAAAAGTAAATGTTTTTGTTCCATTAGAAGTAATAACGGATATAAATATAGAAGGAACTGTTGTTGGAGACCAAATATTAGATATTCCTTTTGAAATTGAACTTAATAGAAAACCTGAAAAAGAAAATTATTATAGATTAAAATATAGTGAAAATATAATAGATATAGATAATGATGGAAATCCTGATACTTATATTTTTTCACCTAAATATATAAATGAAAAATTGTCTAAAGATAATTTCGTCAGAGTCTACGGTTCTAATATAAGTAAAGAAGGAACATATAAAAAGGATATTTATATAACAGTAGAAGTAGGAAATTAACTTTTAGGAAGGGTCACCCCTTCCTATTAGTATATATGGAGGATAAAAGTATGAAAAAAATATTAATATTTATAATTTCTTTATGTTTAAGTAGTTTAGCATTAGCTGAAATAAAAGTAAAAATACATGAGCCTATCAGATTTAAAAATGTTAATACTAAATCTTATGGAGATTTAGTTGTAGGAGAAGGAGCTTTAGAGATATTTTCTACAAACATAAAAGAAGATTTTGGTAAAAAACTAAAATTTAGATTTACAGAAAAAGGAATTATGACTAATAGAAAAAAATGGATAGTTGTAGATAAATTTACAATGGCTAAAGAAGACCAAGATTTTGTTTTAGAAACTGAAAAAAGAATTGTTAAATTTTATGCTTTCATAAAAAAAAGAAACTTAAATAAACATGAATTAGATGGAAGTTTAGTAGAAGGTGAATATTTAGGATATGCCCCAATAGTTATAGAGCAATATGGAAAACCTATAAATCGACCTATGCCATTACCAAGTGATAAACCTACAATATTACCAAATTTACCTGATGAAAATAAACCTACAATATTACCAGAAACAGAGAATTAAAAAGGGGTTGATATAGTGAAAAAAATATTTCTATTAATATTTTTAACAGCAAATACTTTAACATTTTCAACAAAATATCTAGTTCCTAGTTTAAAAAAAGATAATAAACAATTAGTAATTCATTTAAAAGCTAGAGAAATAGATTATAAAATAAAAAAAGGTGATACTTTAGACTCTATAGCTAAAAAATATCAAATGACAGTGGAAGAATTAAAAAGAAGAAATAACCTAAACTCAGATAAAGATTTAATAATAGGAAAAATTATAAGTGTAGATAGTGTTGATAAAAATGCAGACAATAAAAAAGATATATAAAAAAATTATATTATTTTTTATAATCAATACAATATCTTTTTCCTATATAAATCTTTATCCACTAGAATTTAATAAAAATATAACAAAAGGAGCTTTTCAAGAATTTGTTTTATACAATAGAAGTACGAAACCTGTAAGATATAGAATATATATAGAAGAAGTTCCCAATAGAAATTCAATGAAAGATTGGATTGAAGTTTATCCAAAAAGTATAACTCTAAATTCATTAGAAGAGGATAGTATAAGAGTTTATGTACAATCTCCTGAAGGTACAAAAGAAGGAATTTATGAAGCTAATTTAGTTATAAAAGAAATTTCTTTACCTCAACCAAAACTAACTGAAGAAGAGAAAAATAAAAAACATAATATATTAACAATGGTTAAATTAAGATTGAAAGGAAGCGTAAAATATGAGAACTAAAAATATTTTAAAAGTAATCATGATATTTATGTTTATAATTACTGGAGGTTGTATATCTAGTTATAATAATAGTAAAGAATTAAAAATAACAAGTAAAAATTTAGAAAACATTATTTTTTTTGATGTAGTAGATTTAAAAGAAAAAAAATTTATCTATACTAATCAAAATAAAACATTTTTAAATGAAAAAAATGAAGAAAAAGAATTAGATAAATATATTATAAAAACTATTCAAAAAGATAAAAGATATTATATATATTTTGATGATAAAATAAGTAAATTTGGAGTTTTATCAGATAATTATAATGTACTAATCTCCCCTCAATATGATTATATAGAAAATTTAGAAGATACAGTTTTTTTTAAAGTTATTAAAAATAAAAATCTATATTTATTAAACTTTAAAAGCAAGGAACTTATTAAAATAGATAATTTTAAAATGGATAACAATAAAAATATACTAATAACACAAGATAAAAAAACTTCCTTAATAGATAAAAATGGAAAATTATTAATAGGAGAAAACTATGATTATATATTATATACAAAGGAAGATAAAGCAGTTGTTAGTTTAAATAAAAAATATGGAATAGTTGATTATCAAAATAATATAGTAATCCCTTTTAAATATGATGAAGTATATTTTAGTGGAAAAAATATTATAGCTAAAAAAGATAATAAGTATTACTTTAATGAAAAAGAGCTTCAAATAAATAAAATATATCCAAGTACAAATGATGTTTTGGTTTACGACTTAAATGAAGGGTTTGGACTAATTGATATAAAAAATAATAAAATTTCTAAAAAAATGTATAGAGAAATAGCACCAAAGTTTAATGAATATATATTAGTTAGTAATGAAGATAAATATACAATAATAAATAAATATGAAACTAAAAAATTAAATAAAGATTATGATTATATAATAAATTTAGGTAAAGATAGTTTTATTGGAGGAAATGATGATGGTAAAACTATGAGTTTAATAGTTAAAGATAAAATAATAAGTGAAGGAAATTATGATGAAATAAAAGAAGTTACAACTGGATTATATGAACTCATTCAAGGAAAACAAATTATTTTCTTAGATGAAAATGGAAATAAACTTTTAGAAACTTCAATGGATACACTTATATATTTTGATGATAAAATTGCTATTACTTCAATAAATGGCGAAAAACAAATCCATATATTTAAAAAGGTTGTGATAGAATGATAAAAAAAATAATTTTCTTTTTTTTAATCTCATTAAATATATTTGCTTTTAAAATAGATTCTCTTAATTTTGACCAAGAAATAAAAATAGGAGAAAAAGCAAGTAAAGAGTTCTTTTTAGAAAACAATAAAGATAATATAGTAAGATATAAAATTTCGATTGAAGGAAATAAAAAAAATATAAAAGTTTTACCTAATAATCTTATAATATCCAAGGGAAAAAGTAAAAGTTTTACAATTACAATAGATGGAAAAGGAAAATTAGGAGAACACACTTATTTTTTAATTATTGAAGAAGAGGTTGTTAATCTAGAAAAAAAAGAATCAACAGCTAAAATTAAACTGAAATATAGAATAGAGCAAAAATATTATATTAAATAAAATATTTTTGAAAATGGAGGAAATTTATGAAAAAATATCTATTTTATTTTTTACTAATATTTAATTTAAGTATAAATTCATTTGGAGAATTAGTAACTGCACCAGATTTTAAATTAAAAGACCAATATGGTATAGAACATTCTCTTGAAAAATACAAAAATAAAAAAGTCTTTTTAATATTTTGGACAAGTTGGTGTAAGTATTGTGAAGACACATTAGAAGATATACAACAATTATATAAAGAAAACGGAGAAAATAAAAAAGATATTATATTTTTAACTTTTAATAATGAAGAAAAAAAAGATTTAAAAAAAGTTTTAAAAGAAAAAAAATATGAGTTTCCAGTTATAAATAATAAAATAATTTTTTATCAATATTATGTAGAATATTTTCCAACTAACTATATAATTGATGAAAAAGGAAAAGTAGTACAATCAATAGCTGGACAAATAAACAAAGAAAATCTAAAAAAATTAATAAAAAATCAGAATTATAAAATAGAAAAAAAGAAAGTTACTAACTAGGGGGAGGATATTAATGGGCAATAAAATAAAAAAATTTATTATGCTTTTAACAGTTATCTTTGGAATTACTTTATTTGCCAGTGAAGGAACAGAAGTACCCAATCAACTAATAACAGAAAATCCTGATAAAGAAGTTACTACTGTAGAAAGTATGAAAGTAAGAGACCATGCAACAATGTCTTTAAGTATAACAAAAAGTAATCCAGAAGAAATAATGGGAAATCTTTCAGAAGATGGAAATCTTTCTGTATTTATTTATAAAAAACAAGCTAGAATGATGGCAAGAAATAAAAATGCAGATATAAGTAATTTTAAACTAAAAGCTTATACTAATATTAAAAATAATGATATTGCTTTATTAAGAGCAAATACTAATAAAAATAAGAAAATTGATAATTTAACAGCTGAAGATATTAGAAATATGAAAGATAGTAGAGAATCTTCTAAAGAAAAAAGAATTGATATAATAGAAGAAACTAATGAATATGTAAGGTTAAGAGTAAGAGATGTAAGAGAAAATGAAAAAGTTTATATTTCTGTAATGAATGGAAATAATGTAGTTAAATCTTATAGAATAGGAAATATTACTAGAGATGGTACTGAAGAAAATCATTGTTGGTGGTCTATGAACCTTGATTGGGGAATCCAACTAGGTGATATATATAAAAAAAATCTAAATAGTGATGATTTAATTCAAATTAATTGTGATACTGGAAAT
Organism: Fusobacterium perfoetens ATCC 29250; assembly: GCF_000622245.1. Classification (NCBI taxonomy): domain Bacteria; kingdom Fusobacteriati; phylum Fusobacteriota; class Fusobacteriia; order Fusobacteriales; family Fusobacteriaceae; genus Fusobacterium; species Fusobacterium perfoetens. The sequence goes on from NZ_KK211416.1 coordinate 388,720, forward strand.
ACTGTTAATAATAAATTTATTGCTTGGAAAGATAATGAAGGTTTAAGTTTTCCAGAACATAGTGGATTAACAAATATAAGCGTAGCTGATATTAAATCAAATACCCCAATAAAAGACCAAGATGAATATAATAAAAATAATGATGCAAAAGTCTCTGGAGAAGGAGTTGCACATGGAGTTAGATTTTTTATTAATTCTTTATTACCTGTAAATACACCAAAATCAATATACCATTATAATTTTACAAATGTAAAATATGGAAATGATGATAAAAAAACAGAATCAAGTGCTAAATCTAATAGTTTAGAAAACACTAAAGCTGTTAAAGTTGAATATTCAAGCGCAACATATGAAACATTTAAATCGGCTACTTCAATAATAGAAACAGCTACAGGGTCTTGTACCTTACCTTCTAACCATCAATATAAAAGTATATTTTCATCAGTAAAAGTTGCATTTAATAGTAATATAGAATATAAAGGAATGAAACCAGGAGTTTATTATCATGAAAACGCTTTATCTGTAACTTGTAAAGGGGTAGGAAATCATACTAGTACACTTAAAAGTTCATACTATATTGACTTTACTGATATAACTCCAAGAACAAAAACACAAGATTTATATAATATAGTTGGTGGAACAACTATATTAACAGAATCAAAAGACTCTAAATTAGGTTTAAGTTTTATAACAAGAAATAATAAGCAAGTTAATAATTGTGAAGTTGGTATTTGGAAAGATAATGACAAATTACCATATAGTGATAATCCTCAACAAGATGGTTTAACTATAACTTCTGGAAGTAGTACTATAAAAATATCAGGAACTCAAGATAATGATGGATATATGAAGTTACATATTTATCATGAAAATGCTTCACAAAATGATGCTACATTTAATTTTACATTAAAACAAGGTAGAAAAGTTAATGGTGAACTTAGAGCTCATAGAACTGTTACTTATAATTTAACTTGGAAAAAAACTAACGATTTTGGAAGTTCTCAAATAAATCTTGATAAAAGAATTACACAAACTGGAGATTTTGGAAAATGGGTAAAATTTAATGGAGAGATTTATGCTGAAAATGGAAATCTAAAATCAAAATTTCCAGAATTAGTGGGATATAATTCTAGTGGAGAAAAACCAAATATACCTGATACTCAAGTTACAAGAATAGAAAGTATAAATGATGTATCAAATAGTAATTTATTTCATTATCCTAATGCTACTAATGGTACTCATAGACATGAAAATTATCTTGCTATTCCTCGTAATGTTAGCCTTCAACAATATAAAATCGCTAATGGAAAAATATACGTATCAAGAGAGGGAGAAAAAACTAATAATACTTTCTTAGTTCAAGTTAATAATCAAGATTACTGGAGTGGAAAAGTTATTAAAAATTATGCAACTGATTCAAGTGCTACATTAAATGGTAGTGGAACTCTTGATATGACAGAAGCAGTTATAAATACTGAATATGTTTTTGCTCCAAATGGTAATCAAGGAACTGGAAATGGTTCTACTATATCATTCCAAAATGGTGGTAAATCTTTTGACTCAACAGGAATGTTGTATAAAAATAATAATTTTAGTATAGCTGATAAAATAGTATTCATAATAAATGGTCAATCACAAACACATGAATTATCGAATACTACTTCATCTGAAATAACATCTGGGGTTAAAATCTCTCCAGTTACTTTAAATAATTTAGATAGTTTTGCTATAGGTATTAGTGAAAATGGAGGACTAATTATAAAAAAATTAAAAGATGTCAATACTAATACTCCAGTAACTATTAAATATTATTTACAAAATAAACAATCAGGAAATAATAATGATGTTGAATTAGGAACATATAATTTAACTATAATATCTAAAATTAACAAAGTTTCAATAGGAGAAAGTAAATTTAAAATAGATAATAGACTTTCAAGAGTGAAAAAAAATTATACCTTATTGGCTACTGGAGGACTAATAAATGGTAATAATTCAACTTCTGTTGATGGTGGAAGATATCCAGATTTAATTACTACAACACAATTTAATCAGATTTCAACTATACCAGAAAGTGAAAACCCTCAAATAACTAGTGCAACAATATCTGATGCAACTTTAAGTGATACAAGAACATTTGATGGAATAAAATATGGTAGACATCTTCTTAGTGGTGGTTCTTTAAAAGGATTTTTCCCAATAGAGCAAAAGTTAAAAGATATATATAAGTATATAGCATACCAAACTAATTCTAGCTTCTGTAAAGATTCTTATAAATTTGAAATGACTGGAAATACTTATAAAAAGTATACTGGAACAATAACTAAGGAAATTGTTAATAACTATAATGAAGCTACTGCTACTTTAGATATAACAGGAGCTGATAAAGATGCAATAGGTACTTGGGATTCTAATGCTAGTGGTACAAGCGGAATATTAGTAAGTAATAAATTTAAGCTACAATTTAATGATACTAATCAAAAATTATTTAATACAAAAGATATAAACAATACAAAAAAAATAGTTGATAAAATTAAAATTGATGGTACTGAACAAAATTTACCATATCAATTAGATTTAAATAGTGATGGTACAAAGGATTTAGAAATTAATATCAATGAAAATGGACAATTAACAATTAAAAAGTTAACTATGCTTGAAAAGAACATAGAAAACTATCAAATTGTAATTATACCTATGTACCAAGATTTAGAATTAGGTAAATTAACTTTAACAATAAAAAATGTAGTAAAAGAATTAAGTGGAACTCCTACATATAAAATAGATAAAAGATTACTTGGAGGATTGCCTGAACACAACTGGTTATTCCCTAATGGAAAAGTAAAAAAAGGTGGATTATTTGATATAACTACAGATAATCCTAATGGAAATACTAGCACTTTTTCAAATAATTATTCTAAATTTTTTAAATTTAGTGGACAGTTTACTAATTTAGGAACTGGAACTATAGTAAAAGCTCTTTCAATGGAGGGAAGAGAAACAGACCAGAATAATAATGATAATAAAATTTATAAAAGATTTATAAAAAATGGACAATCTACAGATGAAGGAGCTATTCCAAAACAAGGTGTTAAATTAACTGAATTAAATGATAAATTTATTGTATCAAAATATCAAAATGTTTCTTTAGATAATAAATTTAGTATTCTTGTAGAAGATAACGGTAATTATATTATATATAAAGGAAATGTTGTAGAAGATTATAAAGGTGGAGTAAGTATAGGTAGTGGAACTATTGATGTAATTCATATGGAAAATAATGTAACTTATGAATTTAATCCAAATGATTATACACAAGGACAACCAGTAATAGGAAAAAATAATGATGGAACAAAAACTTTAGAAATGACAAATGTAACAAATAGTTCTTCAAGTGAAGTTTCTAATCCATTACCTAATGGAAATACTAATAATGAAGTAACTAGTTTAAGTAAAATTGCTAATAAGATTACTGTTAATGAAACTACTAATAATGGAGAAACAGCAACTATAGATGGATTAACTTTTGGTATAGGAGATAATGGCGGACTTACAGTTAGTAAAAATGAATCTGTGAATATAAAGGATGAAAAAAACTATACTATTAAAATGTATTATAGTAAACCAGAAGGTGACATACTATTATCTGAATTTTCTCTTAAAGTATCTAAACTTGGATTTGAAATTGATGGAGATTCAACATTAGAATTTAGAGATATGGTTTGGAGACCAAATAAAACTACTGAAACAAGAGAAAAAGAATTTACAGTAATAAATCATACTGATAAAACTGTAACTTTTGAAGTAAAAAATAAATCTCTTGACCTTACATCAACAACTCCAGGTTCTAAAGAAACTATAAACTTATCTCCAATAGAAATAGTAAAACAAACTAATGAAAAAGGAAAAGAAAAATTTACTTTAAGAGCTACAGCAAATTTAAATGAAAATATTCCAACAGACCAACATTTTACAGGAGAAATAGAAATTACTGTTAATATTTCTTCAACTAAAAAATAAAATTTATAAAAAATATTTTAATTTGATAATTTAAAAAAATTTTAAAATTATAAAAATAGTTTTATTTTATAAATTTTTTCTAAAAACAAATTATCATAAAAAATGTTTTAATAATTAAAAAATCAGAAAACAGCTAAGGAGATTTTTAATCTCTTTGGCTTTTTTCTTTATAGTTTTTTATAAAAAATCTATAAATAACTTTTAAAATTTGATAAAAAATGGTAAAATCTATATGAGTATATAAATAATATATAAAAATATTTAGGAGGAGAATAAATAAATGATTATAGTTACTGGAGCTGCAGGATTTATTGGTAGTGCATTTATATGGAAACTAAATGAAATGGGAATAAATGACATTATTGCTGTGGATAAAATGAGAACAGAAGATAAATGGTTAAATTTAAGAAAAAGAGATTATGCTGATTGGGTTGATAGAGATAATCTTTTTGATTGGCTATCTATTCCTGAAAATGCAAATAAAATCACAGGAGTTGTTCATTTAGGAGCTTGTTCAGCTACAACTGAAAAAGATGGAGATTATTTAATGAGCAATAACTATGGTTATACAAAAAAACTTTGGCAATTCTGTGCTAAACAAAATATTAATTTTGTAAATGCCTCTTCTGCTGCTACTTATGGAGCTGGAGAATTAGGATACAATGATGATATAACTATAGAAGAATTTAAAAAATTAATGCCACTAAATAAATATGGATATTCTAAAAAATTATTTGATGATTGGTCATTTAAACAAACTGAAACTCCAAAACAATGGATAAGTTGTAAATTCTTTAACGTTTATGGTCCTCAAGAATATCACAAAGGAAGAATGGCATCAATGGTATTCCATACTTTTAATCAATATAAAGAAAATGGTGGAGTAAAACTTTTTAAATCACATAAAGAAGGGTTTGAAGATGGAGGACAATTAAGAGATTTTGTCTATATAAAAGATGTTGTTGATGTTTTATATTTCTTCTTAACTGAAAAAGTTGAATCTGGAGTATATAATTTAGGTACAGGAGAAGCTAGAAGCTTTAGAGATTTATCTATGGCTACTATGGAAGCTGCTGCTGGAAAAAAATTAGATGAAAAAAATGTAATTGAATATGTTCCAATGCCTGAAGATTTAAGAGGAAAATATCAATATTATACTAAAGCTGAAATGAATAAATTAAAAAGAGCTGGATATACAAAGAAATTCCATTCTTTAGAAGAGGGAGTTTATGATTATGTTGTAAATTATCTAGCTAAAGAAGACCCATATTTATAGGAGGAATAATGAACCCGTACTTATTAGTTGTTATACTTGGAATAGTAGAAGGAATTACAGAATTTTTACCTGTAAGTAGTACAGGACATATGATTTTAGTAGAAAAATTTATCAATAGTCCTTATGTTTCAAAAGATTTTATGGATAATTTTCTGATTATAGTTCAATTAGGAGCAATTTTATCAGTTGTTTTATATTTTTGGAAAGACATACAGCCTTTTGTAAAGAGCAAAGAAATTTTTAAAGAAAGAGTAAGTCTTTGGAGTAAAATTATTGTAGGTGTATTACCTGCTGCTGTTTTAGGACTTTTATTTGATGACTATATAACAGAATTCTTTTTAGGAAATACCAAAATAGTTGCTACAACTTTAATTTTCTATGGAGTAATATTCTGTTTTATAGAAGAAAAAATAAAAAAAGTTAAAGTAATTGATAATATAAAAAATATACCTTATTCTTTAGCAATTATAATTGGTTTTTTCCAATGTCTTGCTATGATTCCTGGAACTTCACGTTCTGGAGCTACTATAATAGGTTCTTTATTATTAGGATTAAGTAAAGGGGTAGCTGCAGAATTTTCATTTTTCTTAGCTATACCAACTATGATGGGAGCTACACTTTTAAAATTAGTAAAAAATGGAGTAAGTTTTACACCTATTGAATGGCAATTATTAGGAATTGGATTTTTTATCTCCTTTATAGTTGCATTTATAGTTATAAAATGGTTTATGGGATATATAAAAACTAGAACTTTTAAATTATTTGGAATCTATAGAATAATTTTAGGAATATTAGTTTTTTTATTCTTAAACTAATATAAAAAGTTTTTTGAAAGGAGATTCTATGAATAAAGCAACTTTTTTAGAAATGATTGCTAAAGGAAGAACATATAAAGTAACTGACATACATTTAATAGTAGATGATTTTCCTGTTTTTAGAGTAAATGATAAATTATATAGATTTGAAGAATATCCACCTGTAAAAAAGGAAAATTTAGAAATTCTTGTTTCTGAAATATTAACAGAAAAAGAAAAAGAAATTTTAATGAAAAAGAAAGAATTAGATTTTTCTTTTAAAGATTTAGGTGGAAATTGTAGAGTAAATATATTTTATGAAAGAGAAAATTTAGCTTTTGCTATTAGAATAGTAAATAAAGAGCCTCTATCATTAGAAGAATTAAATTTAAGTGCTAAAATAAATGATTTTTATGAAGATACAAATGGACTTATTGTAGTATGTGGAAAAAGTAGTAGTGGAAAAACTAGTACTGTAGCAGCTATGATTGAAAAATATAATAAAGAGAAGGCTTATAATATCATAACAATAGAAGACCCTATTGAATATACTTATAAAAATCAAAAAAGCATTATAAGGCAAAGAGAAGTAGGAAGAGATGTAAAATCTTATACTGATGGGATTAAATCTGCTCTTCGTCAAAATGCTGATGTAATAATGTTAGGAGAGTTAAAAGATACTGAAAGCATTGAAATGGCTTTACTTGCTGCTGAGACAGGTCATATTGTATTAGCTACTTTACATTCTAACGGAATAATAGATTCTATTGATAAAATGATTGGTATGTTTAATGAAGATAGAAAAGAGTATATTCAAAGACTTGTAGCATCTAATCTAATTGGAGTTATACATCAAGAATTTACAGAAGGTGTTGAGGGAGAAGAAAAAATAAAAGTCCCTATTTGTGAAATAATGTACACAAATAATGGCATTCAAAATCTTATAAAAACAGGTAAAATCTCACAAATTTCATCTTTCTTAGATGTTAGTGGAAGAAAAGGAATTTTAAACAAACAAGAATCTATTAAAGAATTATATAGAGGAAAAAAATTAACACCTGAACAATTTGAAAAAGAAATAAAGGCTTTGAGAAAGTTTTAATATTTTAGGAGATAAATGGAAATTATTTTAGATTTTACAGTAAAAGAAAATACTGTACAGGATTTTAAAAAAGTTTTATTACCAGATGTAGATATAGATATATTAGAAGCTAAAACTTTAGAAGAAACCAAAGAAAAAATATCTATTGAATTATCTGCTAATGGTAGAAAAAAAATATTTACATTAAAAAATTATACTGATAAAATGGTTGACCAAAAAACTGTTATGTTAAAAGCTGGAATGCTTTTATTATTTGATAAAGTTTATCCATGGGGAGCTTTAGTAGGTGTTAGACCTACTAAGCTCATTAGAAGATATTTAGTTATGGGATATTCCTATGAAGAAATTGATGAGATTTTGGATAAACTTTATTTTGTTTTTCCTGAAAAAAGAAAATTACTTTTAGATGTAGTAAAAAAAGAAAATCAATATTTAAATGCTAAGGGAATAAATATGTATGTAGGAATTCCATATTGCCCTACTAGATGTAAATATTGTTCCTTTGCTTCATATGAAATCAATAGTAAGTTAGGGAATTTCTATAATGAATTTGTAGATACACTAATAGAAGAAATAAAATTAACTGGAGAGATTCTAAAAAATAAAAATTCTAAAATAGAATCTCTTTATTTTGGTGGTGGTACTCCTAGTATTTTAACTGAAAAAGATTTAGTAAGAGTTATTGAGGCTCTTTATGAAAATATTGATTTAACTCATCTTAAGGAATTTACTTTTGAAGCTGGGAGAGAAGATACACTTAATAAAGAAAAATTAGAAATTCTAAAAAGATTAGGTGTAGACAGATTAAGTCTTAATCCACAAACTTTTAACGAAAATATATTAAAAAATTTAAATAGACATTTTGATAAAAAACATTTTGATGAAATGTTTCAAGAAATAAAAAAACTTGGCTTTGTGGTTAATATGGACTTTATAATTGGACTTCCTGGAGAGACAGTTGAAGATATTCTAAGAACTTTTGAAGAAGTTAAAAAATATCCTATTGATAATTTAACTATACATTTCTTAGCAGTAAAAAATGGTTCTAACCTTATAAAAGACAAATATAAAATAACAGAAATAGAAAATCAAAAAATAGAAGAAAAGATAAAAGAAGTTATTGAAGAAAAAAATATGAAACCTTATTATCTTTACAGACAAAAAAATAGTATGAATTGGGGAGAAAATGTAGGTTACTCTATTGAAGGAAAGGAATCAATATTCAATATTGAAATGATAGAGGAAAATCAATCTACTGTTGGATTAGGCGGTGGAGCTATAAGTAAAAAAGTTGAGTATATAGACGAAACTAGAGTGTCTATTGAAAGATATATTAATCCAAAAGACCCATATATGTATATTTGTGAAATGAAAGATAGAATGAAACAAAAAGAGGAATTTTTCTCAAGTTTATAGGAGGAAATTATAATGAAAAAAATAATTTTTTCTATAATATTTTTACTTGTAAGTTTTTTTAGTTTTTCATTAGAAACAGAATATAAAGTAATTTATAGTGACAATAATTTTGGAAAACTAGATATTAACTCTTCTAGTGAAGAAGAGATGCTTAAAGCTGGAGTTGCCCCTAGTTATGTTTCTAAAATAATAAGTTTTAGAGATATAAAAGGAGGAATAGAATCTATCGAGGAATTAGATAGAATTAATGGAATTGGTAAAAAAACTTGTGAAAAATTAGAAAAATATTTTTTTATTAATGAAAATTATAAAATAAACCCTTTAGAAATAAATAAAGCTGATGAAACAACTCTTATTTATTATGGATTTTCTAAAAAAGAAGTAAAAGCTATAATTAAATATAGAGAAGAAAAGGGAAGAATAGATGGAAATATTCAATTAAAAAAGATTATTTCACAGAAAAATTATGCTAAATACAAAGATTTAATTATATATGATATATTTTAGGAGGAAAAATTGAAAAGTAGAATAATAAGAGGAGTTAGTAAAAACGCAAGATTTTTTGTTGTAAATTCTACTGATGTTGTTCAAAGAGCTTTGGATATTCATCATTGTAGTCCTACATCAATAGCAGCTTTTGGAAGACTTTTAACAGCTGGACTTATAATGGGAGCTTCTTTAAAAGGAGATGATTTATTATCTCTTATAACTAATACAGATGGTCCTGTAAATAATATGGTTGTTACAGCTAATGCGAAAGGACAAATAAAAGGATATCTTTCAAATCCACAAAAAGACTTACCTTTAAAAGCTCTTACTAAACAATATGATATAGAAAATTTAATTGGAAAAGGAAGTCTTAGAGTTATAAAAGATATGGGATTAAAAGAGCCTTATGTTGGACTTTCTGAAATACAAAAGGGAGATATAAAGTCAGATATGGAATATTACTATGAAACATCTGAACAAACTCCTACTATAATGGAATTAGGAATAAAACTTTCAGAAGATAAAAAAACTGTTAAGTTTGCTGGGGGATATATGATACAATTATTCCCTGGAGCAGATAAAAAATTTATTGCTTCTGTTGTAGAAAAAATGGACGCAATTAGAAGTGTTACAGAATTATTTGAAGGTGGAATGGATTTAGAAAGAATTGTAAAACTTCTATATGAAGATATGACAGATGAAAAATTAGAAAGACTTGTAGAAGATTATGAAATATTAGAAGAAAGAGAAGTTTCATATTACTGTGATTGTAACAAGGATAAATATTATAGAGGGCTTATTACTCTAGGTAAAAAAGAAATTCTTTCATTATTAGATGAATTAGGTGGAGTTATTGAAACTCAATGTCAATTCTGTGAAAAGAAATATCAATTTACTAAAGAAGATTTTAAAGATTTCTTTGAAGATAAATAATAATTGACATTATATAAAAAATATAGTATCATACTAAAATGAAAAAACAACATTGCTGAAAGACCCTTAAAATGAGCCTATTGCAGTGCAAGGATAAATTAACCGTTTTGAGAGGTTTTTCTCAAACGGTTTTTTTTATCATGTTATTTTAGGAGGGATAATGTATTCATTTTATAATCCAATAGAAGCCATTGAAGTTATAGGGAGAACTAATTTTAAAAGAGCTCAAGAAGAAAAAAATAAAATTTTATTAACAGGAATTTTAGGAGGAATGTTTATTTCATTAGCTGGAATTGGACAACTTACTATATTACAAAATATAAATCCTCAAAATGAAACTTTTGTAAAATTTTTAGGGGCAGCTATATTCCCTGTTGGTTTATTACTTTGTTTATTATTAGGTGGAACTTTATTTACAGGAAACTCTTTAATAATTTTAAACCTTATTAATAAAGAAATTAAAATAAAAGAAGTAGTGAGAAATCTTTCTATTACATGGTTAGGAAATTTTATAGGTGGAGGAGTAGTAGCATATATAAGTTATTTTGCTGGAATTTTTAAAACTTTGCCTATGCAAACTGCGTCTATAAATATAGCAATGAACAAATTAAACTTAAATACATACGAATGTCTATTAAGTGGTTTTTTATGTAATATATTAGTTATTGCAGGAATTTGGTTATCTACATCATCAAAAGATTCTAGTGGAAAAATTTATGGTTGTTGGTTTCCTATTATGTTATTTGTTATAAGTGGTTATCAACACGTTGTAGCAAATATGTTTTTTATAACAATTGCTAAATTAATTTCTCCAGAAAAAATAAATTTTTTACAGACTTTATTAACTCATTTTTTACCTGTTACAGTAGGAAATTTTTTATCGGGAGAAATTTTCTTTCCAATTGTTTTTCATTACTTATATGTTCATAGAAAATAAGAATTAAAAGGATAAGGGAAATTTATGAGAAAAAAAATCTTGAATATATTTTTCATTTTTGGAATAATTTTTATATTAAATGGATGTACTATACTAGATAATTATTTAGGAAAGAAAAATATAAAAAGTGCTACTGATATATATAATGAAGAAGGAGTTACTTTAAAAGGTGTTGAAAAACTAGTTGATGGATTAGAAAATGTTCCTCACTCTTTAGAGGGAACTACTCTTTTTAATGTACAATACTATAAAATATTAGAAGATAAAAATTTAGTTATGAAAAAAAGTAATCTTTCTATTGAAGACATTGAAAAATTAAAGCTATATGTATTTTCAAATGAAGAAGCTAAAAAATTATCTCTAAAAAATAAAAATATAATTTATAATAGTAAAGATTATGATAAAGATAAAAATTTAGTTATAAAAAAAATAGAAAATTTTATTCTTGCTGAAAAAACAGATTTTTATTCAAGAGATATGAAAATTCAAAAAATTGAAGAATATCAAAAATTTTTAGAATATGTTCCTAGTCCAAAAATTTTTGAAAAGAAAGTTATGTTAGAAAAAGAAGTTACTATTGAAATAGGTCTATTAGTTGATAATTTAGGTTTTGATACTATTTCTAATATAGTAAGAGATGAGATAAATAAAATATCTAACAGAAATTATAATTTATTATTAGATAAATATATCTATTTTAAAGGTGCTAATAGATTTTATAACTCTTTACATACAGATTATATAATCGAAATGGTTATAACAAGAACAAACATAACTCCTTTCTCAATCACTACTGAAGAAAAAGATGGGAAAACAATGATTATAAAAGAAAATAGGATTTCTATAGATGGATATTTTAATCTTTTTAAAGTTTCTGATAGAAAGTTATTAAATAGAAAACATTTCTCTTTTGAAACTAATTATACAATACATACAATAAAAGAAAATAAAGATTTAATTTTTGAAAATGAAAGGCATATTATAGAAGATGAAATAAGAAATAAGTTTGATATGTTTTTCTTAGATGATATAAAAACTCTTGTAAGAACTACTAAATTTTAAAAAAATAAAAGGGAGATTTATTCTCCCTTTGTTTCTTTTAATCTTGAATATATCATTGTCCCTGCTCCAGAAAGAAGTCTTTCCTTTATCTCATCATTTGTTGGATTTACATATCCTGTAGCAATTAAAGTAGAATATCCATGAGCAAATATCCAACAATCCATTAAAAGTCCCTCTTTAAATTCTGTAGGTAATCCTTTGAATCTTTCATCTTTTTCTATTTCTTCTCTAGTGGCGTTTCTAAATCTTCTTATTAAATCTGTAAAAGATTGTTCTCTTAAAAAAATAGATGTGAAAAGTTCTTTATTTTCTCTAGCAAATACACAAATTCCCATACCAATATTAAGATATGTATATTCTGTAAATGGTTTTTTTATATATTCCATAAATCTGTTTTTAGCTACTGAAATTAATTCTTCTTTCAATTCATCAATAGATTCATAATTTGAATAAATAGGCGCAGGTGAAGCTTTTAATTCTTTTGCAAGATTTCTAGCTGTAATAAAATCTAGTCCATACTTTTCAAACATTTCAAAAGCCTTACTAAATACAATCTCTTTCTTGAAAACAACTTTTTTTGGCATAGCCAACCCTCCAAAAATTTTCTTACATGATTATTATCATAATACTACATTTTTATGAAAAAGTAAATAAATTTTTTATTTTTTTAGTCTAAATTATCTTTTTAGTCATTAAAAAGATGAGGTAACTAAGTAACCTCATCTAAATAATTTTTATTAAATTAGAATTTTTTTACAAAGTTAAATCCAATACTTCTTATATCTTTTTCATATTTAATTCCATTAAATGTTGTAGAATCATAGAAGTAGTGGTTGTAAGCTATTGTCCATTCTGTAGTTTCGTTTTGTTGAATTTTAAATCCTGTACCAACCATTATAGAATCTATTGCATATTCTGTAGCTGCATAAGTAGTTCCTTTTGCTCCTGTATCAGCATAGTTAAATCCAACTAACCAAGATACTTTTTCATTTAATTTATATTCAGAACCTAAAGAAACTTCCCATCCATTATCATAATCATATCTTCCAGGGTCATCTCCTACTCTGTCCATTTTTGCATCTTTGTTAAAATAGTAGTTTCCACCTATAAATGTTGTCCAATCATCAGTTACTTTATATGAAGCTCCTAAAGCCATTAAAGCTGGTAAATCTCTTCTAGTTTTTAATCCATCAGCATAAACAGGATAAATTCCTAATAATTGATCTGAAACTCCTTGGCCTGGTCTTAATACAGCAGTTGGATCTGTTATTGTTGCATCTGTTTTAAAATCTAATTTTACTCTACTATCATATCTAAATCCAATATTTAATCTATCATTAGCAGCATAGTTTAAACCTAATTGAACTCCTACACCAAAGGCTGTTCTTTCTGAATCAATTGAAACTGGTAAATAAACTGGTGATGCCCCTCCTGATAAAGTAACTGGATATTTAGTACTTGCCTCTAAAGTTCTTAATCCATAAACTGCTCTTAATCCTAAAGACATTGATAATTTTTCATCTACATTCCAAGCTTTACCAATAGTCATTTGAGCATATTGATTTGAACCTTTAAGATTTGTATCTTTTAATAATTCATTCATATTTACTAATCCTGATGAAGTAGGAACATCTGGTAAAGGAATTCCATTTTTATATTCTAATGAAGCTCCTCCAGCTACTGCACCAAAAGTCCAGAATAAAGCTCCATCATCAGTTTTTTTATAAATTGCAAAATTAGGAATTGGAGATGATAAATCTGTATCAAATCCTTTTCCATTATAATTATTATCTGTCATTTTTTGGTCTCCAAAAGCATATTGGATTCCACCAGCGAAATATGTTCCATTTTCTAATCTCATTAATCCTGCTGGGTTGAAGTTAACTGTAGTTCCATAGTTGATAGCTCCTTGTTGAGCTGGGTTTGCTCCATACTCAGCTGTATAGTTTTGAACATGGTCTATAGAAGCACCAAATGCTGTAGCACTAACTAATAAAGATGCTATTGTTAATTTTTTTAAATTCATTGTAAATTTCCTCCATAAAAATACATTCGTAATCATACGTATATAATATAACATATGTTTCTATAAAAAATCAAGAAAATTTTTTAAAACTTTTTTAATATTTTTAACTTTTATTTATTATTAAATAAAAAAATATACCTAACAAAAGTTAGATATATTCTCTATAAATAAAATTATTAAATTTTTTTTCAAAATTTATTTTATAGTTTTTAAAATTAATTTTTGGAAAATAAGTATCTCCTAAATACTCACCATTAATATGAGAAATACAAAGTTTATCAAATTTTTTCTTTTGAATAAACTCATTATATATACTTCCCCCACCAATTATAAAAATATCTTTATTATAATTATTTTCAAAATTTATTTTTTTATAAAATTCTAGTCCATCTTCAATATTAGAAAAAACTATAATTTTATTTAATAAATCTTCAAATTTATATAATTTATTTTTTTCTATTTTAAATTCTGAATCTAAACTTTTACTTATAACTATATTTACTCTGTTAGGTAGAGGTTTTCCTATACTTTCAAAAGTTTTTCTACCCATAAGTAAAAAATTATCAGTAGTTTTTTCTTTAAATAATTTTAAATCTTCAGGAATATCCCAAGGAATTTTATTTCTGTCTCCAATAAGATAATTTTTATCTATTGCAACAATAATATTTATCATATTATTCTCCAAAATTAAAATCAGTTTGTCTTAAAGCTTCATATAATATAATTGCTGCTGAATTTGAAAGGTTTAAAGAACGTCCCATTTCTATCATAGGAATAGTTATACATTTATCTGGATTAGCATCTAATATTTCTTTTGGTAATCCTCTTGATTCTGGTCCAAATATTATAAAATCATTCTCTTTAAACTTTACATCACAATATCTATTTTTACATTTTGTAGTTGCATAGTAAAAATTACCATCAGGATTTCCCTTTAAAAAATCTTCATAACTATCCCATTCTTTAATTTTTACTAAATGCCAATAATCAAGTCCTGCTCTTTTAACATTTTTTTCATCTAAAGAAAAACCAAGAGGTTTTATAAGATGAAGAGTTGAATTTGTAAGTACACAAGAACGTCCAATATTTCCTGTATTATAAGGAATTTCTGGCTCATATAAAACTATATTCATATATCCTCCTAAAATAAATTATTTGTTTTATTATTTTTACATTACATTTTAACATATTTTTTAAATAATATCATTAACTTTTATAAATTTATACTAATAAATAATTTACAAAAAATTAAAGAGGTGTTGTATTTTATAAATTATTAATAATAAATAAAATTTACAACACCTTATTATTAAAAATTAATTTTTATCCTATGCTTCCATATATCATACCAAGAATTAATACTAAAGCTGTGCCTGGTACAAATAAATATTTTCCAATAGCTAAAACATATTTTCCTTTTTTACTAGTAGCTCCTTTATCTATTTCATCTATAATTTTTTGATTATCCATAAAGAAATAATAGAAGAATAAAACAATTAAAGCTCCTAAAGGAATTAATATTACAGACATAAAATCAGCAAATTTTCCAAATAAATTCATATTCAAATCAAGTGGAATACCAATTAATACTAAAATAGTTCCAACAATAACACTTGCTTTTTTTCTTGAAACATTAAATTTATACATAAATGCTTCTACAGGTACTTCTAATTGATTTATTGCTGATGATACAGCAGCAAATATTACACTTAAAAAGAATATTCCAGCTAAAATTTTTCCTCCAGCTATTTGAGAGAAAATTGCTGGTACTGTGATAAATAATAACCCTGGCCCAGCTCCTGGATTATGTCCTAAAGCAAAGGCAGCAGGAATAATTACAAATCCAGCCAATAAAGCTGCTATAGTATCTAATATACAAGTGTGAAATACTCCATTTGTAATATCCATATTGTCATCTACATAACTTCCATAGACAAGTAAAGCTGAACCACTAAGTCCAACAGTAAAGAAAGATTGTCCTAAAGCCATAACCCAAGTCATTGGATTTGCTAATGCTTCCCATTTTGGAGTAAGTAAATATTTTATTCCTTCTGTAGCTCCTGGTAAAGTTAAAGATTTTATCATAAGCCCTATAAAAATAATAAACATTAAAGGCATTATAATCTTATTTAATTTTTCTATTCCTTTAACAACTCCTAAAGAAATAACTCCAATACTTATTATACCAGCTAATATATGCCAAATAATTGAATCAGATGTTCCTACAAAATTACCAAAATATTCTGCATAATTAACATTGTTCATATCTATAGTTACATAAGAATAAAAATATTTTATTATCCATCCAAAAACAATTACATAGAATGTAAAAATTCCTGAAACAGATATTACTGAAATAAGAGGTAAATATTTAGCAAAAGGAAATTTTTTCTCTTGCATAAGTTCAGAAACTCCCATTACCCCTTTTTTTATCATTCTTCCAAAAGAAATTTCTGATATAAGTCCAATATAAGCAAAGAAAGCCATAAATAAGAAATATGGAATAAGGAAAGCTCCTCCACCAAAAGTACCTAATTTCCAAGAGAACATCCAAATGTTTCCAAGCCCTACAGCTGCTCCTACACATGATAGAATGAACCCAAGTCGGTTACTAAATTTTTCTCTTTTCTCTTTCATTTTTCAGTCCTCCATTAAAATTAAAATTATATATAAAAAAATGACTATCAAATGTATCTGATAGTCATTATTAATCATTTTAAATATTACATACAGATACAAATTATTGAAATTTCCAAAACAAAATTAGTTTGTATCTGTTTAATTAAACAATTACAAACTTATCTTAGAAACTCCACCACCAAAATGTATCTACAGAGGAAATATTTTTTCTAGTAATTAAATTGTAAATTTTCATAAATATCCCTCCTTTTGTTTGTAATTTTTATTTCTTGTATTTTATCACTATGATATTTCATTGTCAAGTTTTTTTATTTAATTTAATAATTTTTTTTGTCCTACTCTAATTCCAATAACTCCAATAGGGACAGAAACTATTATAGATAAAACTCCTACAGCTAATAATATTTCTCCATGAGGTACTCCCATCATCAATGGAATTCCAGCCATAGCAGCCTGTACTGTGGCTTTCGGAATATAAGCAAGTCCACAAAAAAGTTTTTCATTATTATTTAAATTTGACCCAAATAAAGCTACACGAACTCCTATCATTCTACCAATAAGTCCTATTATAATTATTATAAGCCCTACTATACTAGAAGCAAATACAACCTTTATATTTACAGCTGCTCCTATTAAAACAAATAATAAAACTTCAGCAAATACCCAAATTTTATTAAATTTTAATGAAAGTCTTTGAGCAAGTTCTGGATATTTTTCTAAAATCATAAATCCCATAGCCATTATTCCTAAAAGACTAGCCATTGGAAATAAATTTAAAACTTCTATTTGATGAAATACTATAGCAATCATTAAAAATAAAATTGCCTTTCTTGTATCTCTAATATGATATGCTTTAAAAAATTTAACAAGTAAAATTCCAACTAAAACTCCTAAAACTAATCCACTTATAATACTCATAGGAATTTTTAAAAGTTCTTTATAAATATTTACACCTTTTCCTAAAGCCATTGACAAAAAAGATGAAAATAAAGTTATAGCAAATATATCATCTATTGAAGCTCCAGCTAAAATTATTGTTGGAATTTCTCTTTCTTTTCCTAGATTTTTTTCTTTTAAAGTTAACATTTCTGGTACAACTACTGCTGGTGATACAGCTGCTATTATAAACCCTAAACAACCTGAAATAGCAAAAGAATATCCAAGTAAAATATGAGTGATTAACATAATAGTAAATCCTTCAAAAAGACAAGGTAAAGCTGCCATTTTTATGGCTGTTTTACCTATTTTTTTAAGAACTTCCCTATCAATTCCTAGCCCTGCTCTAATTAAAATTACAATTAAAGCACAAAGTCTTAAATCAGGAGATATCTGTAAAATTTTATCAGATATAAAAAATGATTCTAAAAATTTTAAATTTAATGTATTTACAAAATAATCTTTAGAATATTCTCCTAATAAAATTCCTGTGAAAAGCATTCCTAAAAGCCCTGGAAGTCTTAACTTTTCAAAAACTTTAGCCAATGATATGGCTATTAAAATAAAAACTGCAAAACTAAATAACATATTTCCTCCTTAAAAATAAAAAAACTTCTACAAACGAAAAAAACATTTGTAGAAGCTATCATCTTAGTTATAAGCATTTTACACATAAGTGCTTGGAGAGCCTCATCTCCAATTATTATTTTTACAGACTTATTATATCTTATTTTTTTTAAAGTTACAAGAAAAAATTTTTTTAACAAATAAAATCATTGGAATTCAAGAATTTTATTCAGTTTTTAAAAAAATATGTTGACAAAAAATTAAATATTTGATAGAATTATTTTGTTGCGGGAATAGCTCAGTTGGTAGAGCGTCAGCCTTCCAAGCTGAATGTCGCGAGTTCGAACCTCGTTTCCCGCTCCATTTTTTTATAAAAATATTCATAATTATTCCCTAAAGAACTAAAAATTTAGTTCTTTTTTATTTTTTTGTAAAATTTCTTTTTATAAAAAACTACATCTTTCCTCTTAAAGCATTTAAGACAAAAGATGTAGTTAGTAAATTTATAAATCTTTAATTATTTTTTTAATTTTCTATTTTCTTCTTTTAAAATTATTTCATATTTTCTTAACTCTGATATTGCTTCTTTTGCTAATGGTGTTAAACAAATTATATTTATAACTGTCATTATTCCTAAACCAAAATCAGCTAATGACCATACAAAGAAATTTTGTTTTACCCCACCAATATAAACCATTAAAATTATAAGAAGTTGATATACAATATTAATTCCTGTTTTTTCTGTTAAATAATTAAGGGCGTTTCTTCCATAAAAAGTTACAGCAAGAATTGTACTTAATGAGAAAAAGAAAATAACAACAACTGTAAATGGAAGTCCTACTATTCCTATATGACTTTTTATAGCTTCTTGGAATAAAGCCATACCACTTAATTCTTTTCCATTTAATATCATTCCTTGAACTCCAGTTACATTTTTAGCTCCAGCTAAAAGAACAACAAAGGCTGTAGCACTACATACTAATAAGGTATCTACAAAAACTCCTAAAGCTTGAACCATTCCTTGTTTTGCTGGTTGGTCAATATCAACTACTGCTGCTGCATAGTTAGAATCTCCACTTCCAGCTTCATTTGAGAATAATCCTCTTCTAACTCCTTGCATTATTACAATTCCTATAGCTCCTCCAGCTATCTCTTTTGTTCCAAAAGCTTTTGAGAATATATCTACTATCATCATTGGAATTGAAGAAATATTTGTAAGAATTATATAAAGAACAACTCCTAAATATAATCCAGCCATTATAGGAACTATTTTATTAAGAGAAGTTATAATTACATCTTTCTTTCCTCTTCCAAATATAATAGCTGCTACTATTACTGTTAAAGTTATTGATACCCAACTTTGTTTTATATTATAAGCACTAGCTACAGATTCTGTTATTGAGTTTGACATAACTTGAGTAACTCCTATATAACAAATTATAGAAGCTATTGCATATAATCCTCCAAGCCATCCAAGTTTTAATCTTTTTCTAATAATCCAAGGTGTTCCACCAATATAATTTCCATCTTTATTTTTCTCTCTATAAATAACTGCCAAAGTAGATTCAATAAAAGATGTTGCTGCTCCAAATAAAGCTACTAACCACATCCAGAATAATGAACCAGGTCCTCCAACTGTTATTGCAGCCACAACTCCAGCTATATTTCCAGCTCCAACTCTACAAGCTGTTCCTAAAAAAAATGTTTCTATAGAACTTATTCCATTTTCTTTTTTTTCTTCATTTGTAAATACTGATAATATAGGTCCAAGTAATCTAAATTGCATAAATTTTGTTCCTAATGTAGCTAAAATCGCCGCTCCTATTAGTAATACAACTAAAATATTTTTTCCCCATAACAGATTATTTACTCCGTCAACTAAATTTTTAAAAATTTCCATATAAATCCCTGCCTTTTATAATGTTTTACTATATAAGTATATCATTCCTAATATTAAAAAAAAAAGATAACAATATTTTTTATTTTTTGTTCGATATTTAAGTTTTTATCTCTTTAGTTTTAATAGTTTTTAAAAAAAATAATTAAATATTTGTTCGATTTATTTTTATTTTTAAGAAAAAAATAGATATTAATACAATTTTTTCTACATAATATATTAAATAAAAAGACAAAATCTTTATTATTTTCATAAATATAAAATTTTTGTAATTGAAAATATTTTTATAGAGATAAATTTTATATTTATAAAAAGAAGATATTAACTTAATAATATCCTCTCTTTATTTTAATTTTTTTAATTGTATTTTTTTTAAAAGTTTTAATTCTAATTTTCTAGGAATAAATTTCCCCATAAATACTAAAATTTTATTGATAACCCCTGGTATCGACACTTCTTTTTTATTAAAAAAATCTTGTACTATAATTTTAGCAACTTTTTTCGATTCCATAGTATAAAAGTTCTTTTCTTTATCCATTCCTACAAATTCTGTTTTAGTTGGTCCTGGATAAACTCCCATAACTTTAAAATTTTTATCTCCTAATTCTTCTGCAATACCATTGGTAAAAGAAGAAACAAAAGCTTTTGTTCCATAATACACTGCAAAATATGGTCCTCCACTTTGAAAGGCTGCTGTTGATGAAATATTAATTATTCCTCTAATTTTATCAATATTTTCTTCTAAAGATTTATTTATAAATTTATAAGTAATATACACAAGAGACTTGATATTTAAATCTATCATTTTTTCATTATTTTTATAATCTATATTATAAAACTCCCCCAAAAATCCAACTCCTGCATTATTTATCAATATATCTATAGATATTTTATCTTTATCTAATATTTTAAAAATTTTATCAATATTTTCTTCTAAAGTAATATCATAATTTAGAGGAATAAAATCTTCACCATATTTATTTTTTAATTCTAAAAGTTTTGATTCTGTTCTTCCAATACCAAATACTTTATGATTTCTTTTTATAAATTCAGATACTAATTGATAACCTATTCCTTTAGTAACTCCTGTAATTAAAATATTCATAATAACCTCTTAGAATATTATAAACATAACATTTTCTTGTGGCTTTTGATAGTTTGAATTTTGATTTCTCTCATCTCCTAATATCCAATCAAATAAAAATTTAGCATGAGAAACTGTATTTCTTATACATTTTCTTGTTCCTTTAAAAGTTCCAAGTCCATCTTCTTTTTGTTTTAAAAAGAAATCTTCATTGTCTACTTCAACATGGTCAACAGGTGTTCCATGTAAATATCCACCACCACTAAATCTTATAGCATATCTTGCTATTCCCATATCAGCTCCATAAATATCTCTGTATCCCATTTCATATTTAAGTAATGGAACTATAAAAGACCCCCTAGGAGTTTCAAATCCTAATTGACTTTCTAAACCTGTTTTTGCATAAATATATGAAATCAAAGTCCATTCTCCATTTATTTTTTCAAAAGCTGCTAAGTTTTGATTTTCAATATCAACAACAATGGCTTTTTCAAATCCCTCTTCTATTTTGGGATTATATGAAAGATACTTTTTGTCAATAACTAATGGAGATTCTGGAATTCCTTCTACTTTTACTTCTGCTTTGTTTCCATTAATTTTTAAAACACTTAACACAGACCTATCTGGAATATGTAATTCAATATTTTCTTTTTCATAGACTCCAACTATATTTTGGTCTATTGAAATCCCATATTTATCCTTTGTTCTTTTCATATCTTTATTATATGGATTTGGTAAATATGAGTTTGTGGAAGCTAATTTTATATTATTTTGATTATTTTCATTTATAAATTTTTCTACATCTTTTATTCTTTCTAACATTTTTTCAAATCTAAATGTTTTTACATCAACATTGTTTCCAAAAACATATCCAATTCCTTTTGAAGTTTTTACTTTATACCAATAACTTTCTCCAACTTTAACCTTTTCTAAAAGTTGATATTTTGTGTTAAATGGAGCATTGTATATAACTTCTGATTTTGGATTTGGTTCCTCTCTAATAATAGCATATAAAGTTTTTATAAAAACATAATCTAACAATTCTGGCAAATCATCTTCTTTATATTTTATATCAACCTTTATATCATCATGTATTAAATTATCATATCTATTTTCTACAACTATATTTGATTTTTTTCCAAATATAATTGTAGTAAATAATATAAATATAATTCCAATTAATCTTTTTTTCACAAATTTCCCCCTATAAATTAATTATATTTTTCTTAAATCCTTTTTTTTCTACTAGAGAAATTTTTACTTCTAAACTTTCTCTATTTACTATTTCTTTAACTTTTTCTAAATATTTTTCTTCTAATTTTACAGCTAATCCACAATTTGCAGAAATTTCTGTAGGTAAAGGTATTATTCTGCATTCTATATTTTCATTTAATAAAATTTTTTCTACTTTTATAACTAAGTGAGTAGACTCTGCTGATACAACTAAAAATCTTTCTTCTAAAACCATTTTATCTCCATTAAACTCTTATTATTTTTGTAGCTTTAAGTTGTCTTTCAACTATAGTGTACATATTAGTTAAACTTCCAACTTGTAATTTATCTTGTAAACCATAATAATTTACACAAGTTCCACAAGCTATAATTTCAACACCCATAGCTTCTAATTTTTTTAAATCCTCTATAGTATTTTTATTAACAGTTGCAAGACATACACCTTTATTATAAAGAATAACTGTTTTTGGTAAAACTTCCATTTCAGTTAAAGAATATATAAATCCTTTTACTAAAATTTCTCCTAATTCTCTATCACCTTTTCCCATTTCGTCAGAATCTATTACAACAACAATATTTTCTTCTTTTACTTCATCTTTTTTCTCTTCTTTTGTTTTTGTAATTACAACTTTATAATTTCCTTCTACTTTTTCAGATTTATAACTAAAACCCAACTCTTTTCCTAATTTTTCCAAATTTTCTTTAGCAGTCTCATTATCTACTAATACTTCTACTTCCCCTTCTTCTATTTCATTTAAAGCTTTTTTAGTCATTATAACAGGGATAGGACAAAGAAATCCCACAGCATTTACTTTTATCATAATTATTCTCCTTTTATATATCTTATATTTTTTCTATTTACCAAAAAATTTATTTTTTCTAGCTTATTTATAAGAAGAATTGCAATATCTCTATTTGTATTTATCAATTGTCTAAATTCTCCTAAAGTTATTCCTTTCTCCTTATTTTCTTCACTTTCAAAATACTCTTTTAATAACTTCATACTCTCTTTAAAATATCCAGAAAGAATAAATCTATTCTCACCTAAATATTCTAACATATTTTCCTCTACCATATATCTATGAATAGCTTGTATGTTATTTAATTGATAACCATTTTTTATTAAACTTTCTTCTATTATCTCATATTTATATGGTAAAAATCTAGCATTTTTATATATACTAAAAATTTCTTCTTTTATTTTTTTGTCATCTTTAGTAAGTTTTATTTTAAAATCTACAAGGGAAATTTTTCCTTGAATTACTTTTATTTTTTCTAATGATATAAGTTCTTTTATAATTTCTTGTAAATTTTCAACTCTATTAGAAAAATTTTTTTCTAATTCTTTTATTTCAATTCCTTTTTCTAAATAATTTTTTTTATGAAAATCTAATAAAAAATTTAAAATTTTACCTATATTTATCTCTTTATTTTTATTTTCAAAACCTAGCAGAATATTTTTTAATTCTTCAATATATTCATCATATTCTATAGTTTTTTTTCTAACCTTTTTTCCAAAAACTTTTAAAATTTTTATTCCACCTAAAGTTATAAGTGGTGTATAATTTCTTATTATTCCTAATTGATTTTGGAAAAAATAACTTTCTTTTTCTAAAATTATTTCACAGAGAAAATTATTTTTATATAATTCTTCTAGTATTCTTATTTTTCCTATAATTTCAGAAGTTCCAACATAAATTCTTATCTTCTGATTAGGTTTTATTTTATTTCCCTCAATTAAAGAAAGATATACATTTATAATTTCAGTAGATTTTAGATTATCTTCCTTATATAAAAAATCTCCTCTCTTAACCTCTTTATAATCAATACCAGAAATATTTAATGCACATCTATTATTTTTTTCAATATATTCTAATCTTTCTCCATGTTGCTCTATATTTTTTATTTTTATTTTAATCTTTTGTGGATAAATATATAAAAATTCGTCTTTATTTATTTTTCCCTCTCCAACACTTCCTGTAACAACTGTTCCAAACCCTTTAGGAGAAAAACTTCTATCAATATACATTAAAAAATTTTTATCTATCCTTTTAGTTTTTATCTTTTCAATGTCAAAAAATATTTTTTCTTTTAATTTTTCAAAAGAAGATATATCATTTATAGAAGTTTCCATTATAGGTAAATTATCCATAAAAGAGTTTTTAAAAGTTTCTTTTATATTTTCTTTTAATTCTTTTATTCTCTCTTCTGTTACTAAATCTTTTTTTGTTAGGACTATAATTCCATTTTTAATTTCTAAAAATTTTAAAATATTAAAATGTTCCACAGTCTGAGGCATAATTCCATCATCACAAGCAATTATAAAAATTATATACTCAATACCAGTTACTCCTGTAAGCATATTTTTTATAAATTTTTCATGTCCAGGTACATCTACTATTCCAATTTTTTTACCATTTTTTTCTAAAAAAGAAAAACCAATATCTATCGTCATTCCCTTTTCTTTTTCCTCTGGTAGTCTATCTGTATCTATTCCTGTCAAATATTTTATAAGTGTAGTTTTTCCATGGTCAATATGTCCTGCAGTTCCTATAATTACACTCATTACATCTCCATTTCTTTGCAAATTGAATGTATAATTTCTCCTAATTCTTCTAATTCTTCTTCAAATACTGTTTTCATATCAAGAATAAATTTTTTATCTTCTATTCTTCCTATTATAGGAATATAATTTTTTCTAAAATTTTCTTCTAGTTTATTTGGAGAAATTTTATTTTTTAAAAGTATTCCAAAACTTTCAATAAATTCTTCTGGCATACTTCCACCACCAATAGTTGCTTTAGTTTCTATAACTTCATTGTCAATATTTTTATCTTTTAAAATTTTAGAAAATTTATTGGCTCTCTCTTGAACCTTTTCTATTTTCTCTGTAATCATTCTTAAAGTTGGAATATTCTCCACAGCTTCTTTTTCATTCTGATAGATAGAAAATACTTTCTCTAATATAACTATAGTAATTTTATCAACTCTTACAGCTCTTAAAAATTGATTTTTCTTAAGTCTTTCAATATATTCTTTTTTTCCTACAATAATTCCAGCTTGACATCCTCCAAGAAGTTTATCTCCGCTAAAAGTAACTATATCTATTCCACACTCTAAACTTTTTTTAATTGTAGGTTCATTTTTAACTCCATATTTTGAAAACTCTATTAAATTTCCACTTCCAATATCTTCAATAGAAATTATATTATGTTTTTTTCCAATTTCAGCAAGTTCTTCTACTGTTGTTTCATGAGTAAAACCTTGTATTTTATAATTAGAAGTGTGAACTTTCATTAAAACTCCTGTTTCTTCTGTTATTTCTTTTTCATAATCTTCTTTATAAGTTCTATTTGTTGTTCCTACTTCTGATATCTTAGCTCCTGCAAATTTTATAATTTCAGGAATTCTAAAACTTCCACCTATTTCTACAAGTTCTCCTCTTGAAATAATTACTTTTTTATCCTTAGCAAATTCATTTAAACAAAGAACTACTGCAGCAGCATTATTATTTACTATTAATGCTCCTTCACTTCCAACAACATTACAAATTAACTTTTCTAAATTTTTATATCTGCTTCCTCTTTTTCCTGTTTCTATATCATATTCAAGATTATTATAACCAGATAATATATTTCCTACAATATTTCCTATATCTTTTGAAAATACACTTCTTCCTAAATTTGTATGGATAATTGTTCCTGTACAATTAAAAACTTTTTCGATATTTTTTCTTTTTTCTATTTTTAGTTTTTCAATTATCTCAATTAAAATTTTATTTTTTAAATCTTCTTCACCAGAAAAATCTTCTAAATCTTTTAAAATTATATTTCTATATTTTTCTATAGTTTCTTTTATACATGACAAAAAAGTGTAGTAAGCTACACTTTCTTTATACTTTTCTAATTTTTTCTCATTTAAGATATAGTCAATCTTCGGCAAAGCTCTCAATAATTCTTTTTTCATTTTATCTCCTTCAAACAATAGTTACCTTACAATGATTGGAAATTCTTTTAATTTTTCTACACTTCCCACTATTGCTGATTTTATTTTAAGCTCTCCTAACTCTTTCATAACATCATTTACATATTGAATAGGTATTGAGAATAAAAGTCCTCCAGATGTTTGTGGGTCAAATAAAATTTCTTCCATCTCAAAAGAAATATTTTCAAATTTTATTTTTCCTTCTAAAGATTTTCTATTTTTTTGCCCACTTCCTGTAATATAAAATTCTTTGGCATATTCTTTACTACCACTTAAGCAAGGAATATACTCAGACTCTATTACAAAAGTTTTTTCAGAAGCACTAGCCATTTCATAAAGATGTCCTAAAAAACCAAATCCTGTTATATCTGTACAAGCTGTCACAGGATATTTTGCTATTATTTCTCCAGCATATTTATTTAAAGTAGTCATATTTTCAATAGCTTCTTGAATTTCATTTTCTTTTACAACTTTCATTTTTGAGGCAGTTGTAATTATTCCTGTTCCTAAAGGTTTTGTAAGAATTAATATATCTCCCTCTTGAGAACCGTAATTTTTAAATATTTTATTAGGAGAACAGATTCCTGTTACTGATAATCCATATTTTATCTCATTGTCATGAATAGAATGCCCACCACTTAGGACAGCTCCTGATTCATAAATTTTTTCAGCTCCACCTCTTAAAATTTCTTCTAAAATCTTTATATTCTCTTTTTCTGGAAAACAAACTATATTCATAGCTGTAATAGGTTTTCCTCCCATAGCATACACATCACTTAAGGAATTTGCAGCAGCAATTTGTCCGAAAATATATGGGTCTTCTACCATTGGAGTAAAGAAATCTAGAGTTTGAATAAGAGCTGTATCATCTGAAATTTTATATACTGCAGCATCATCAGATTTTTCATATCCAACTATTAAATTTTTATCCTCTTTTACAGGAATTGTTTTTAATATATCTGAAAGAACCTCTGGTCCTATTTTACTTGCTCAGCCACCTATTGAACATCTATCTAATAATAGTTTCATTTTCTTCACCTCATCATTTATAAAATTTCATTTAATTATATCACACTTTACTAAAAATTTCTTTGTTATTTTTTTTACCTAGATATAATATAATTCCATTTATAAAATATGACGAGATAGATATATAATTTCCTAAACTTCCACCTATATTTTTTCCTATTAAGGCAATAACTCCTCCTACAACAATAGCTGTTATTACAACTTTTTCCTTTGCTCTAAATCCAAAAATTCCTAAAAATGTTGGAACTATAAAAGCACCTGAATAAATTGAAAGGGCTAATAAAAGGGTTGCTAATATATACTTCATTTTTATAGCTACTAAAATTGATAAAAAACCAAATACAACTATTAAAATTCTTGTTATAAAAATAGAATTTTCTTTTTTTAAATCCTTTATAAAAACTTGAGCAAATAATGATGAAGCTGTAAGTAAAGTTGTGTCAGCTGTGGAAATAACAGCAGATAAAATCCCAAAATATAAAGCTAAGGCTAAAAATTTTGATAATTTTTCTTGAGCTATAACTAAAAGTACAGAATCTCCCATTCCATTTCCACCAAAAATTTGTTGTCCATATATTCCAATTCTTGCAAGAATATAAGATAGTGGTAATAAAATTAAAATTGTCAAAATAATAGAATTTTTCATTGTTTTTTCATCTTTGGCACAGAAAAGTCTTGAATAAATATCAGGACCAACAACAAAAGTTGTAGAATATGATAACATCATAACTATTAAATCTATAAATTGGAATTTTTCATTAAACATAGGGGTAATATTTATAGTTATTGGTTCTTGATTTATAAATAAAAATGTAGAAACTACTCCAAAAATAATAAATCCAAGCTGAACTACATCTGTTTTTATAATTGAAAGTTGTCCTCCTAATAAAGTATAAATAATAAAAATCACTCCACTTAAAATAACTCCCTCTGTATAAGTTAGAGTTGTCATTATACTAATTATTTTAGCTGCTCCCATAATTTGAGAAGCTATTACTCCAAGCCATGCTATTGGAATTAAAAGAGAGGCTGCTTGTTGTACTTTTTCCCCATAAAAACTTCCAA
Organism: Fusobacterium perfoetens ATCC 29250; assembly: GCF_000622245.1. Lineage (NCBI taxonomy): Bacteria > Fusobacteriati > Fusobacteriota > Fusobacteriia > Fusobacteriales > Fusobacteriaceae > Fusobacterium > Fusobacterium perfoetens. Next base: position 417,210 of record NZ_KK211416.1, read on the forward strand.
GCATACTTGGTAAATTGTATCCTTTAAAATCTTTTATATATTTTACAAGAGGCAGAAGTCCACAAAAACCTAATGAAGCACAAATAACCAACCACATTCCTGCCCAACCTGAAGAATAAGCAAAATCAACACTTCCTAATATAACAGAACTTCCAACAACAGAAGCCAATAAACTTCCTGTAATTTGAATTATTCCAGCTTTTCTTCCAGCTATAAAAAAATCTTTATCATCTTTTATTTTTTTATAAGAAAGTCCACCCATTAATAACATAATAAAAAAATATAAAAATAAAAAATTTCTATTCATAAAATTTCTCCTTTTTTTAAAATACAAAAAATTATATCATACTTATATTTATTTTTTTATTTTTTGTTTTAAATAGGTTTACATTTAATTATTTACTGTTATTTTATTCTACCCTTATTTGACTTCTTTATATATAAGTAGTATAATATATTATTACAAAATAACTGATTAATAAAAATATAAATTTATGTTATTTTATAAATTTTTAAAGGTGGTACTTACAATGAAAAAAAAGATTTTTCTTCTTTGTTTTTCTCTTTTTATTTTAGGTTGTTCTAATCAAGATACTAGAAAAAATCTCAATAAAGAAAACACTCTAACAGAAAAAGAGTATTTAAAAAAATATGGAGATACTCTGTCTTTAGATGAAATTTTAGAAATAAATAGAGAAAGAAATTTAGATTTAAAAATAAAACAATTAGAAAGAGAAATTGCTACTTTAGACAAAAAAATTGCCTTTGGAAATTTTTTGCCTTCAATTAATGTTTTAGGAGGTTATACAAAATTAGATAATAATATTGATATTAATATTGATACAAGTTCTCTTACTAGTTTTTTCCCAATTCCAATACCTCCAGGAATTTTACCTAATTCTCTTTCTTCAAGACTTGTTGATGAAAGTTTTTATGCTTATGGAGTAGGAGTACAAATTCCTGTTTTTGTTCCATCAATATGGTTTTTATATTCTGCTAGACAAAAGGGAGAAAAGATTAGTGAACTTGTAGAAAATCTAACAACTAAACTTACAACTTTACAAGTTACAGGAGAATATTATTATATTTTAGCTCTACAATCTGAAGAAAAATATTTATTAGATGATTTAAAAGCAGCAAAAGAATTAGAAAGAAAAGCTAAGGTTTCTTTAAAAGTTGATGCTATACTTCCTTGGGAGCTTGATAAAGCCTCTACATTGGTGAAAGCTAAAGAATCTTCTTTAAAAAATAATCAAAGAGATTTATTAGTAGCTAAAATGAATCTTATGAAATCTTTAAATCTTAGTCCTTTGACTAACTTTACTTTAGAAGATATTGAAGTTGGAAATATTACCTCTCTTCCACCATTAGATGAATGTATATTTCAAGCAATTTCTGGAAATGAAGTTTTAAAAATCACTTCTATTTCTAAAGATGTTAGTAAAGATGTTAAAAAAATTGCAATTTCAAATTTCTTACCTAAAATAATTTTAGGTGGTGGTTATGTAAATAATAGTAATGAAATTTTTGCTGACCCAAGTTTTTTATACGGAAATGTTAGTGGAATTTTATCAATTTTCAATGGATTTAAAAATATAAATGAATATAAAAAAGCTGTTAGACAGCAAAAAATAGCTGAATTAAAATTAGAAAAAGAATTTTTAACAACTGTTATTGAAACAACAAAAGCCTATAACAATGTCGTAAAATCTATAGAGATGTGTGAAATAGCAAATCTTAACTTTAAAGCTGAAGAGGGAAAACTTAGACAGAAAAAAATTGAGAAAAAAGTTGATATGATAGATGATGAAGAATATTTTAAAACTTTAGCTAGTTACAATCAAGCTTTAAGTCTAAAGAAAAAAGCAGATTTTCAATATGAAATTGCATTAGGAGCTTTAAATATAGCTATGGGAAAAGAGCCTCTTAAGAAGGGAGAGAAAAATAATGAAATATAAATTTTTAAGTTTTTTAATGTTTTTAATTTTAATATCTGGTTGTAAAAAAGATATAGAACCTATTATCAGACCTGTAGAAACTTTTCAGGCTACTCTAATTCCAAAAACTTTAGAATATCAATATCCTGGAGTGGTTGCTCCTGAAAAAGAAGCTAATCTATCTTTTAGAGTGGCTGGACCTATAGATGAATTTAATGTAGAAATAGGTTCCTTTGTCAGTGAAGGAACTATAATCGCTAAGCTTGACCAAAGAGATTATAATTTACAATTAGAAGCTTTTAAAAATAAGGAAACTATGGCAAAAAATGGATATGAAGCTGCTAAAGCTATATCTGACAATGCAAAAAAACAATTTGCTAGAGTTGAGGTTTTATATAAAGAAAAAGCTATTCCAAAGAAAAAATATGATGAAGTTTTAGCTAGTTACAAAGCTGCTATTTCAAAAGAAAAAGCTATGTTGTCACAATATGAGGAAGCTAAAAAAGGAGTTGAAAATTGTCAAAATCAATTAAAAGACACTTACTTAGTAGCTCCTTATGATGGATATATTTATAAAAAATTTACTGATAATGGCTCTGTTGTGGGAGCAGGTTTTCCTGTAGTAGGAATTTCATCTTTAGGAAAAACAAAAGTAAAAATTAATATTTCTGAAAAAGATATAGATAAATTTTTAGATATAAAAGAAGTTTCTTTTATACATAATAATAAAAAATACCCTCTTGTATTATCTGATGTAAGTAGGGTTAAAAGTACTTTAAATTTAACTTATCCTGTTATTTTTAATTTTGAAGAAGACATAGATATTCCTGTAGATTCTCAAGGAATTGTATCTGTAACTTTTGATTCCAATGAAGAAAAAGGAATTATAATTCCTGTAGAAGCTATTTTTGAAAAAAATAATAAACCTAGTGTATGGATATATAAAGATGGAATTGTCAATATTAAAAATATTGAAGTAGTAAAACCTTATTTAGATGGAATGGTAATTGTTAAAAATATTAATCCAGGAGATAAAGTTGTAACTAAAGGTGTGCATGAATTATCTGAAAATCAAAAAGTAAATTTATTAGAGCCTTTTTCTAAAACTAATATAGGAAATGTTTTATAGAGGTGGCTTATGAAATTTATAGATTACTCAATAAAAAATACAATTGTTGTAAAATTTATGGTTTTTCTTTTAGTGATAGGAGGATTATTTTCTTATTTTAGATTAGGAAAATTAGAAGACCCAGAGTTTAAAATAAAAGAAGCTTTGGTAGTTACTTTATATCCTAATGCAGATGCTCACACTGTAGAATTACAAGTTACAAATAAAATAGAAGAAGCTTTACAAAAAATTCCTAATATAGATTTTTTACAAAGTGTATCTAAGCCTGGATATTCACAAGTAAAAATAAAATTAAAAGAATCTTTACCTAGTGATGAACTTGAACAATATTGGGATAATTTAAGAAAAAAAGTTGAAGATGCTAAAATAAATTTACCTTTAGGAACTCTTCCATCTATTGTATTAGATGATTATGGGGCTGTTTATGGTATTTTTTTAGCTGTTACAAGTGATGGTTATTCTTATTCTGAACTTAGAAAATATACTGATTATATCACAAAAGAATTAAACTCTATAAATGGAGTTGCTCAAGTTACTCAATTTGGTAAATTAACTGATGCTATTGAAGTTATAATTGATAGAGAAAAAATAAATTCTATGGGAATAAGTCCAAAACTTATTGCTACTTCTCTACTTAGTGAAAATATTATAACAGGTGGAGGAACTATTGATTATGGAGATTTAAGAGTTAATCTTAGACTTAATAATAAAGTTAATACTGTGGAAAAACTAGAAAACCTTATAATATTTTCTAAAAAACTTCCTGATGGAAATGATGAAATTGTACGTCTAAAAGATATTGCAACTTTTAAAAGAGATTATACAAAGCCAATATCTCAAAAAATGTTTTATAATGGTAAAATGGCTATGGGAATTTCGCTTTCTCCAGAAACTGGAAGTAACATAGTAAAAACAGGAAAAGTAATTGATAAAAAAATTATTGAACTAAAAGAAAAATTACCAACAGGAATAAATATAGAAAAAATTTATTATCAACCTGATTTAGTTACATCAGCTATAAACAACTTTATACTAAATCTTATTTTATCAATAATTACTGTTGTAGGAATTTTACTTCTTACTATGGGTGTAAAAAGTGGACTTATAATTGGAACTAACCTTGTTCTTTCAATTTTAGGAACTTTAATTTTTATGCTTGTTATGAAAATTGATATGCAAAGAGTTTCGTTAGGTTCTTTTATAATTGCTATGGGTATGTTAGTTGATAACTCCATTGTTATAGTTGATGGAATTTTAGTAAGAAGAAATTCTGGAATGGATATGGAACAAGCTCTTTTAGAGTCTACTCATAAACCAGCTCTACCACTTTTAGGAGCTACATTTATAGCTGCTATTGCTTTTTTACCAGCCTATCTAATGGCTAGTTATACAGGAGAATATGTAAGTTCTTCTTTCTGGGTAATTGGAATTTCTCTAATGTTAAGTTGGATTTTATGTCTTACTCAAACTCCTGTTTATTGCAAATTATATTTAGAAGATGAACCTATTTTAGCTCCTAGTGAAAGAGAAGAAAAAATTTACAATAAATTAAGGAATTTATTATATTATCTATTAAATAGAAAAAAATCCACTCTTTCTATTTTAGGATTAGCTTTTATAGTTTCTCTTTTAATATTCATAAAAATTCCAAAAACTTTTTTCCCTGATTCAGATAAAAAAGGATTTACTATAAGTCTTTGGGCACCAGAAGGAAGTAAAATAGAAGTTGTTGAAAAAGCTACAAAAGAACTTGGAGATTTCTTACAAAAAAATGAAAATGTAACTAAAGTAGTATCTACAATAGGAGCTTCTCCTGCAAGATATTATGTTTGTACTATTCCAGAAATGCCAAATTCATCTTATGGAGAACTTATAATTAATATTGATAAATTAAAAAATCTTAAAAAAGTTTCTGATTTAGCTCTTGATTATGCAAATAAAAATCTTCCTGGAATAGTGGTTACTTCTAAAAAATATCCAAATGGAGTTCCTACTGAATATCCAATAGAGATTGCTTTCTCAGGCCCAGACCCTCAAATTCTTAGAGAGTTAGCAGATAAAACCATTGATATTGTAAAAAAATCTCCATATATTCTTACAGCTAAAACAGATTGGAGAAATAAACTTTTAGTTTGGGAAGGAGATTATTCTCAATCAAAAGGTATTAGAAATAATGTAACTCCTATCGATATTACAACAGGACTTATGAGAACTACAAATGGAATTCCTATTGGAAAAATTCAAGAAGGAGATAATTCTGTGGCTGTTGTGTTAAAAGAAACTAGTGATATAAAAAATCAAATTAATAATATTACTCAAACTCCTATTTGGGGAGTGAATTTACAAGCTTTACCTCTAGCTAATATGCTAAATAATGAAAAATTAACTTTTGAAGAGGGCCAAATCTGGAGAAGAAATAGAGTAAGAACTATTACTGTTCAATGTGATATTCCTATGGAAGTTAATGCTGAAGAAGTTAGAAATGAATTTAAAAAAGAAATAAACTCTATAGAATTACCAAAAGGATATAAGCTTACTTGGCTAGGTGAATATGAAGAACAAACTAAAAATGTCTTAGCTCTATTAAAAGCTGTTCCTTTACCTGTAATTATAATGTTTACAATTTGTGTTTTACTTTTCGCTAGTATAAGAATTCCTCTTTTAATATTTTCTGCTCTTCCACTAGCTCTTATTGGAGTAGCGCCTGGATTATTTATTACTGGTAAAAGTTTTGGATTTATGTCCACTATTGGACTTGTTTCTCTTTCTGGAATGATGATAAAAAATATGATAGTTTTAGTTGATGAAATTAACTATGAAATTAATATTTTGAAAAAAGATAAATTTATAGCTCTTATTGACTCAGCTATTAGTAGAATTAGGTCTGTAACTTTAGCTGCTCTTACTACTATTCTTGGAATGATTCCTCTTTTATGGGACCCATTATATGGAGATATGGCAGCAACAATTATATTTGGATTATTTGTTTCTACTGTATTAACTCTATTTATTTTCCCTGTAGCATATGCTTTATTTTTTAATATAAAAGAGAAAAAAGGTGAGATTAATGTTTAATATAAGAGAAATGGTAGAAAATGACTGGGAATTTGTAAAAGAAATTTACGAACAAGCTCTTATAGAAGGAAAATCAACTTTTACAAAAGAAGTTCCAACTTATGAAAATTGGGATAAAAGTCATTTAAAAGATTGTAGATATATAATAGAAAAAGATAAAAAAATTATAGGTTGGTGCTCTTTAAGTCCTACATCATCAAGGGAAGTTTATAAAGGTGTAGTAGAAGTCAGTATTTATATTCATCAAAAATATAGAAATATTGGAGCTGGAAAATTTTTACTTAATTATTTAGTCAAAGAAAGTGAGAAAAAAGGTTATTGGTCTTTAATATCTTCTATAATTAGTAGTAATATAAATAGCATAAAATTACATGAAAAATGTGGTTTTCGTCAAGTTGGACACAGAGAAAAAATAGCAAAAGATATTTTTGGTATTTGGCAAAATACAGTTTTATATGAAAAAAGAAGTAAAATAATATTTTAAATTAATAAAAGGGATTCTTGCATTTTATTTGCAATAATCCCTTTTATTTTATTTCATTAAATAAAATTTAAAAATACTTCCCCCTTGTTCTTTAGATTCTACTTTTATTTCTCCACCAAATTGGTCTACTACCTCTTTAACTATAGATAATCCCAATCCTGTTCCGCCTAAATTACTTGTTCTAGCTTTATCTACTCTATAAAATCTTTCAAAAACTTTTTTTAATTTATCTTCTGGGATTCCTATTCCATTATCCTTTATTTTAAATTTATATTTATCTTTTTCTTCTAATATAAAAATATCTATTTTAGGGTTATCTGAATGATTATATATAATTCCATTTTCAACTAAATTTTTTAAAATAAGAATTAATTTCTCTTTGTCTGTATTTATAAATCCTTGATTTATTGAAAGTAAATCCCAATGAAATTCTATCTCTGCATTTTTTTCTTTTTTTATAATCGCCACACTATCATTTACTTGTTTTTCTATTTTATAGATTTCTTCAGGCATAATTTGAAGAATTTTTGAACTTTCTATTTTAGAAATATTTAAAAAATCTATTATAGTATTTTCTAATTTTATTACATTATTTTTTACAATATCTAAAAATTTTTTTCTAATCTCTTTTGGTGCATCTTCTAAAGCTATTAAATATCCCTTTATATTAGTTAAAGGAGTTTTTAATTCATGACCTACATTACTTATAAAAGTTTTCTGTATTTCTACTGTTCTTCTAATGCTAGTTATATCTTTTATAGTAATTAAAAATTGATTATTTTTCTTTATACTTTTTACACTTATTATAAAATATTCTTTTATTCCATTTATATATATTTCTTGTCTAATATCTTTTTTTTCTTGAATACTTTTTTTTATAACTGCTATAATCTCTATATATTTAAAAGCTTTTGTATATTTCTTATTATCTAAAATCAATAAATGATTCAATGAATTATTTCTTAAAACAAATTCTCCATTTTGGTCTATTAAACCAACAAAAGAATCTACTGAAGTAATTATTAATTTTAAAAGTTTTTTTTCATAATCTAATTTTTCTATATTATCAAGATTTCTTTTTTGCCATTCTTTCAAAACTTCCCAAAATTCAAATATCCATTTTTCTTCTTTTTTATAATAAAGAAGTTTCTCTGTATTTCCCTTTTCAAGATATCTTTTCATCTTCTTTATTTTATTTTCAAAATCTCTTTTTAAATAATTTATATAGAAAAAATGAATTATACAATTCAATACAATAAAAAAAGTTGTAAGAATTGTAGCAAAATATATAAGTTGGTCCCTTTTATCAGAATAATTTGTAGAAGTTCTTATTATATACTTATCTTCTTTTCCATATTTAACAGCATAGTAAGCATAATATTCTCCTAAAGTTTTACTTTTTCTTATATGAAATCCCTCATCACCAGCCAAAGCTGATATAACTTCTTGTCTATCAAGATGGTTATCCATTGAATTTTCATTTCCTTTAGAATCAAAATAAACTTTTCCCTCATAATCTATTATGGTAAACCTTATATTACTATTTGAAAATAGTTTACCATACTCTTCAAAAGGTCTTCCTTGTGATATAAGAGTTACTAAAAGACTATCCTCTTTTAAAATTTGCTTTTCTCTTTCTTCATAGACTTTTGAAAGTAAATGGTAGTTAAAAATAACAAAAATTATTTCAAAAAATAGAATTATTATCCCTGTTATTATTTCTTTTCTTTTAATTTATAACCAACTCCTTTCACAGTGTGAATAGAATCTGATAAAAGAGGAATTTTTTCTCTAAGTTTAGAAATATATACATCAACAGTTCTATCTCCTGTATAGTAATTACTATTCCAAACTTCATCTAATATTTTTTCTCTTGTTACAACTAATCCTTTATTTCTAACTAATAACAATAATAAATCATATTCTTTTTTAGAAAGTTCTATTTCTTCCCCTTTTACTAGTACCATACGTGTATCTATATCTAACTCTATATCAGAAAACTTATATATTCTCTCTTCTTTTTTTTCTTGTTTATCTTCTTTCAATAATTTTTTTACTCTTAAAACTAATTCTCTAGGGTCAAAGGGTTTTTTTAAATAATCGTCAGCTCCTATTTCTAAACCTTCTAATACATCTTCTATTTCTGTTTTTGCAGTTACCATTATTATTTTAGGATTTCCATATTCTTCTGGTAAACTTCTCACTATTTTAGCAAAATTTTTTCCATCTATTCCAGGTAACATTAAATCTAAAATTATAACATCACTTTTTTCTTTTTTCAAAATTTTTAATGCTTTTAATCCATCATCAGTTTTATCAACTTTATAATTTTCTTTTTCAAAAAAATATTTAATTAATTCCTGTATCTCTAAATCATCTTCTACTATTAAAACTTTTTTCATTTTTATTTTCACCTCTTTTCTATTATAACACAAACTAACTCACCTAAAAAAATTTTTTAAGTGAGTTAGATAAAATCCTATTTATTTTTGTTTTTTACTATCTTTTAATAAATCCTTCTGATTCTACTATTCCTTGACCTTCTGGTGAAACTGCAAAGTCAACTAATTCTTTTAAAGAACCTTCTCTATTGCTTGGAACATACCAATAAACCTCTCTTGCTATTGGATAAGTTTTATTAGAAACATTTTCTTTAGTAGGTAATATTCCATCAACTGCTAAAGCATGAACTGAATTATCCATATATCCCATTCCAATATATCCTATAGCATATTTATTGGATTTTACTTCTTGTTTTATTGCTTCATTTGATGGCATATATAATGTTTCATTTCCATATTCCAAATTATTTTTTTCTCCACCTCTAACTACATGTTCTTTAAAAAATTCATGAGTTCCTGAAGATGAATCTCTTGATAAAGTAACTATTTTAGCATCTTCTCCTCCAACTTCTTTCCAGTTAGTTATTTCTCCTCTAAATATTTTTCCAAGTGTTATAGAATCTAAACCTTTAACAGGATTTTTTTCATTTACTATAAGAGTTATTCCATCAAATCCCAATACTACTTCTTCTACAGATAATCCAATTTCTTTTGCTTTATCATATTCTGATGATTTCATAGCTCTTGAAGCCATTGCTATATCTGTTGTTTTATTAAGTAAAGCAGAAATTCCAACTCCTGAACCTCCTCCAGTAACTGCTATTTTTGCTTTTGGATTCTTTTGCATAAATTCTTCTGAAATTCCTTGTGTTACATTTAAAATAGTATCTGACCCTTTAACTTGAATAACTTTATTTTCTTTAGCTCCTCCACACCCTGTTAATAATGCTCCTAATACTAAAATACTAGCCAAAAATGTTTTTTTCATAAAATTTACCTCCATTGAAATATTTATTTAAATTTTTATTGTTTAACATCTTTTACAGAATTAATCTTAAACTTTTTTTGTTAAACTATTATTAATCCAATGTAAAAACTATGTAAAAAAATTTTTACATAATTTTTACATTAGATTTACTTTCTCTTTACAAAAATGTTATATAATCCTTTCCGTAAACAATTTTAAATTTTTATAATGAGGTGAAATTATCTTATGAATAATGTAAGGAAATTTTTAGATTCATCTGTTAAAAAATTTCTTTTGACCACAGGAATATTAAATATTGTAATAATATTTGTTATGTTTTTGTTTATTTTTATCAACGGTATTCAATTTTTTAAACATTCTAGTGTATCAGATTTTTTATTTGGAACTAAGTGGATATCTCTTTCTGGAATATATGGACTTATTCCTTTGTTAGTAGGTTCTTTCTGGGTAACAATAGTAGCAATTCTTATTTCAGTTCCATTAGGAATTTTAACAGCAGTTTATATTTTTGAATATGCTCCTGGAAAAATAAAAAATAATATGAAAATATTAATTGAAATAATGTCTGCAATTCCATCTGTTGTTCTTGGATTTATTGGTCTATATGTTTTATCAGGTCCAATAAAAAATTTATTTAATCTAAATAGTGGTCTTACAAGTTTTACTGGTTCCATTATGCTTGCTTTTATGGCTCTTCCTACTATTGTAACAATGACAGAAGATGCCCTTAACGCTTTGGACCCATCATACAAAGAAGCTTCTCTTGCTTTAGGAGCTACAAAAATAGAAACTATTTTTAATATTTTATTACCAGCTGCTTTTCCAGGAATTTTTGCTGGTATTATGTTAGGGTTTGGTAGAATCATAGGAGAAACTTTAACAGTTTTAATGGTTACTGGAAATGCTCCTATTATTGCAAAATCTCCACTTTCTTCTGTGAGAACTATGACAGCAACAATTGCTGCTGAAATGGGAGAAGTAGTTCAAGGAAGTGACCACTATTTTGCTCTATTTGCTATCGGTATTATTTTATTCTTAATAAGTTTTATTACAAATACTATAGCTGACCATTTTGTAACTAAAGCTCGTAAGTTAAAAAATTAGAGGTGAAAAATGTTAATAGTAAAAAAGAATGGAGAAAATATATTTAAATATGCAATTGGAATAATTGGTTTTTTAACAATATTACCGATTTTTATAATTTTAGGTTTCATATCTATAAAAGGAATTATGTCTATAAATTTTGATTTCTTATTTTTAATGCCTACTGATGGAATGAGAAGTGGAGGAATATTCCCAGCTATAATTGGAAGTATTTATTTAACAATTGGTACTATATTATTTTCTGTACCTTTTGGAATTTTTACAGGAGTTTATCTAGTTGAATATGCAAAAGATACTCCTTTAACAAGATTTATAAATTTAACAATTATAAATCTTGCTGGAATTCCTAGTATTATTTATGGATTATTTGGAATGGCTTTATTTGTTATATTCTTAAATTTTGGTTCTTCTATTTTATCAGGCTCTCTTACTTTAGGGATTATGTGTCTACCTGTTATCATAACTTCTGTAAGAGAAGCTCTACTTAGTGTTCCAAATACTTTAAGAGAAGCAGCTTTGGGATTAGGAGCTACAAAATGGGAAACTACTTATAAAGTTGTTTTACCAGCTGCTGCTCCAGGAATTCTTACAGGAATTATTTTAAGTATATCAAGAGCAGCTGGAGAAACAGCTCCAATAATGTTTACTGCTGCTGCATTTTATTTCCCATTCCTTCCTACAGGAATTTTTGACCAAGTAATGGCCTTGCCCTACCATTTATATGTTATTTCTACTCAAGTTCCTAATATGCCTGCTAGTAATATGTATGGAACATTATTTGTTCTAGTTTTTATAACTATAGGATTTAATTTATTAGGTGCTTTTGTAAGAAATAGATTTAAAAAGAAACATTAATATTAATTTATATATAAGAGGTGAATAAAATTATGGAAAACAATAGAATAGAAGTTAAAAACTTTAACTTCTATTATGGAGATTTTAAAGCTTTAAAAAATATTAATATGCAAATCCAGAAAAATAAAGTTACTGCTCTTATTGGTCCTTCTGGATGTGGAAAATCTACTTTTTTAAGATCTCTTAATAGAATGAATGATTTAATTTCTGGAACAAGATATGAAGGAGAAGTTTTATTTGATGGAAAAAATATACTTGATGATTCTTTTGATGTTACAGAATTAAGAAAAAAAGTAGGTATGGTTTTTCAAAAACCAAATCCTTTCCCTAAAAGTATCTATGATAATATAACTTTTGCTCCTATTTTACATGGTGAAAAAGATAAAAAGAAATTAGATGAAATTGTTGAAACTTCTTTAAAAGCTGTTGCATTGTGGGATGAAGTTAAAGATAAATTACATGAATCAGCTTTAAGATTATCTGGTGGACAGCAACAAAGACTTTGTATAGCAAGAGCAATTTCAATAAAACCAGAAATACTTTTAATGGATGAACCAACATCTGCTCTTGACCCTATTTCTACTTCAAAAATAGAAGAACTTATAAGACAATTAGAAAAAGATTATAGTATTGTCATAGTAACACATAATATGCAACAAGCTGCTAGAATTTCTGAATATACAGGTTTTTTCTATCAAGGAGTTTTAGAGGAATTTGATAAAACTGAAATTATCTTTACAGCACCTAATAATAAAAAAACTGAGGATTATATTACAGGAAAATTTGGATAAAAAGTACTTTTTTTAATAAAATTATTTTTAGGAGGAAAATTAAATGAGAAATTTACAAGAAAGTTTAACTGGTTTAAACGAACACTATTTAGAAATGTTAAAGCATTTAAATAGAATGTTAGAAATAAATTTAGAAGCTATTCATGATGGAAAAGTAAATCCTAAACTATATGGTGAATGTTTTATAGTTGAAGATGTTATAAATGCTTTTGAGGTTAAAGTTAAAGAAGATTGTATAAACTGTATAGCTAGATTTCAACCAGCTGCTAAAAATCTTAGAGAACTTATAATGCTTATAGATGGAGTTAGATTGATAGAGAGAATGGCTGATATATTAAAAGCAAATTTTAGAGCTATTAAAAATATTGAAACTAATAGTCCTGAGATAAATTCTAGATTAGATGGAGCTTTTTATGAATATTTAATAAAAATAAAAAAAATATTTGATTCTTATGTAACATCTTTTGCTACCTCTGATGAAACTATCCTTTATGAATTAATATCTGCTGATGAAGAAATTAATAAAAAAACTGATGAAATAGTTTCTAAAATAGCTAATTGTATTAAAGAAAATCCAAATGAAACTGAAATTTTATTAGAGGTAGTTTCTTTAGTTAAGAAGTATGAAAGATTTTCTGACCATATAATTCATTTAGTAGTAGATTTAGTATACACTTTAAAAGGAGAAAATCTTAGAAAAAAAGAACTATTAGAAGAACAAGAAAATTAATTTATATAAAATCTTTAATAAATTTCATTAATAAAATTTATGGTGTTATTATATTTTTTATATTTTACATAAAAAAAATTTTTTGCTAAACTAAGACTTAATAAAATAAAAGGAGGAAAAGAAAAAAATGAGAAATACATCTATTTTGTCAATACTTATGCTCAACAAACTTATTAGTATAAAAATTAAGAATATTCCATTAGTTCTTCTTAGTTTAACTAATAATTTTTTTGTATTACAAAATAGATTTAAATTATTGCTCTTACAGATATAATATTTGTAAGTTAATTTTGTAAAACATAAATTTTATATAAAATACTTAAAAGTTCAATGGAATAATTCTATTGAACTTTTTTTTTGGAGGAAATTATGAGAAAGATAAAAATTGTGGACACAACATTAAGAGATGGAGAACAAACTCCTCGTGTAAACCTAAATTCAGAAGAAAAATTAAGAATTGCAAAACAATTAGAAACATTAGGAGTAGATGTCATAGAAGCAGGATTTGCAATGGCTTCACCAGGAGATTTTGAAGCTATTAAGTTAATATCAAGTGAGATTAAAAAATCTACTATATCAAGTTTAGCTAGACTTGTAAAAAAAGATATTGAAAGAGCAGCTGAAGCTTTAAAAGAAGCAGAGAAAAAAAGAATACATACATTTATTGCTACTTCTCCTATTCATAGAGAATTTAAATTAAAAATGAATAAAGAAGAAATAATAAATAGTATTAGAGAGAATGTAGCATATGCAAAATCATTTGTAAATGAAATTGAATTTTCATGTGAAGATGCTACTAGAACAGAAAAAGAATTTTTAGTAGAAGCTTATTCTACCGCAGTAGAAGCTGGAGCAGTTGTCTTAAATGTCCCTGATACTGTAGGATATAGAACTCCTCAAGAAGTTTTTGAACTTATAAAATATTTAAAAGAAAATATTAGAGGAATAGAAAAAGCTGAAATTTCTGTCCATTGTCATGATGATTTAGGACTTTCCGTTTCTAACTCAATTGCAGCTATTCAAGGAGGAGCTAATCAAGTAGAATGTACTATAAATGGATTAGGAGAAAGAGCTGGAAATACCTCTTTAGAAGAAGTTGTTATGATTATTCATACTAGAAAAGATATTTTTAAAGATTGTATAACTAATATAGAAACAACTCAACTTTATCCTACAAGTAAATTAGTAGGATTATTAACAGGAGTTATTCCTCAACCAAATAAAGCAATAATAGGAACAAATGCCTTTTCTCATGAATCTGGAATACATCAACATGGAGTCTTATCTAATCCAGAAACTTATGAAATTATGAAACCTGAAACAGTAGGACGTTCAACAGATTCTTTAGTTTTAGGAAAACTTTCTGGAAAACATGCCTTTGAAGATAAATTAAAAAATTTAGGAATAAAAGGTTTAACAAATGAAAAAATATCAGAACTTTTTTCTGAATTTAAGAAATTGGCAGACAAGAAAAAATATATTTTAGATGAAGATATATTATCATTAATAGCTGATGATGCTGCCACTGTAAGCACAAATAAATTTAGATTAGATAATTTTGAAATAAAAAGAGAAAATGGAAAAGTTAAAGCTAGTATAGATATTTTTGTAGAAAATAATAAAAAATCTGAAAGTGCTCAAGGAGATGGACCAGTAGATGCTTCATTCAAAGCTATTCATAAAATAATTGGTGAAGAATTTAAAATGGAAGAATACAAGTTAGATGCTATAACAGGAGATGTAGATGCTCAAGCTCAATCTTCAGTAGTTGTATCTAAAGGAGAAAAAAGATTAATCGGAAGAGGACAAAGTACAGATATAGTGGAAGCTAGTATAAAAGCTTATATAAATGCTATTAATAGATTTTATCAATATATTTAAGGGGGGAAGGATATGAAAACACTTTTTGATAAAGTTTGGGAAAAACATGTAATCATAGGAGAAGAGGGAGAAGCTCAATTAATATATATAGATTTACATCTTTTACACGAAGTAACATCACCACAAGCTTTTTCAGGATTAAGAATGGAAAATAGAAAGGTAAGAAGACCAGAACTTTGTTTTGCAACTATGGACCATAATACTCCAACAATAAAAGAAGATAGAGAATATATAAAAGATGAGATATCTAGAGCTCAATTAGAAGCTTTAGAAAAAAATTGTAAAGAATTTGATATAGAATTAGCTCATATGAAAGACTCAAGAAATGGAATAGTCCACATAGTTGGTCCAGAACAAGGATTAACTCAACCTGGAAAAACAATTGTTTGTGGAGATAGTCATACAGCAACGCATGGAGCTTTTGGAGCAATCGCATTTGGAATAGGAACAAGTGAAGTAGAACATGTATTAGCTACTCAAACTTTATGGCAAAAGAAACCTAAAAATATGGGAATAAAGGTTACTGGAAAATTGCCAAAAGGAGTTTATGCAAAAGATGTTATTTTATATTTTATAAGAACTTATGGTGTTGCTATTGGAAATGGATATGCTTTTGAATTCTTTGGGGATACTATTGAAAATATGAATATGGAAGAAAGACTTACTATTTGTAATATGGCAATTGAAGCAGGAGGAAAATGTGGAATAATCGCTCCAGATGAAAAAACTTTTGAATATTTAAAAGGAAAGCAATATGCACCAAAAGGTATAAAATGGGAGGAAAAAATCAAAGAATGGAAAGAACTTTATACAGATTCTATTGAAGCATATGATAAATTAATAGAAATAGATGTTTCAAATTTAATTCCACAAGTTACATGGGGAACTTCTCCTGAAATGACAATTGATATAACTGGAGTTTTTCCACAAATAAAAGATAGAAATGATGAAAAAGCATATGAATACATGGATTTAAAACCTGGAGATTCTCCTAAAGAAATACCATTAAAACATGTTTTTATTGGTTCATGCACTAATGGAAGATTAAGTGATTTAATAGTAGGAGCCTCATATATTCGTGGAAGAAAAGTAAATAAAAATATTACTGCTATTGTTGTTCCTGGTTCTCAAATTGTGAAAAAAGAAGCTGAAAAAATGGGAATTGATAAAATATTTAAAGAAGCTGGATTCCAATGGAGAGAAGCTGGTTGCTCAACTTGTTTAGGAATGAACCCAGATTTAATCCCTTCTGGAGAACATTGTGCTTCTACTTCAAATAGAAACTTTGAAGGAAGACAAGGAAAAGGAGCAAGAACACATTTAGTCAGTCCTGCAATGGCTGTTTTAGCAGCTATATATGGACATTTTGTAGATAGTAGAAAAGAAGTTGGGGAGGAACAAATATGAAACCATTTAAAAAATACGAAGGAACTATTATTCCAGTTATGCACAATAATATAGATACTGACCAATTAATTCCAAAACAATATTTAAAAAGTACAGAAAAAACTGGATTTGGAGAATATCTTTTTGATGAATGGAGATATAAAGAAGATAGAAGTGAAAATATGGAATTTAATTTAAACAAACCAGAATATAAATCAGGTACTATTTTAATAACAGGTGAAAATTTTGGTTGTGGTTCTTCAAGAGAACATGCTGCTTGGGCTTTACAAGATTATGGAATTCATGTAATAATAGCTGGTGGATATTCTGGAATTTTCTATATGAATTGGCTTAACAATGGTCATCTTCCAATAATTTTACCTAAATCTGAAAGAGAAGAATTGGCAAAACTTTCTGGTGATGAAAAAATAACAATTGATTTAGAAAATAATAAAATTATTACTAAAAATAAAGAATATTATTTTACATTAGAAGAAAGTTGGAAAGAAAAATTATTAAAAGGTTTAGACCCAATTGGAATAACTTTAGAATATGATGAAAAAATTAAAGAATATGAAAAGAAAAAAAGTTTTAATATAGGAATTTTAAAAGGTGATGGAATAGGTCCTGAAATTATAGATGAAGCAATAAAAATTTTAAAAAAAATAGGAAAAAGATTTGGACATACTTTTATTTTTGAAAGAGGTTATCTTGGTGGAGAATCAATAGATAAATATGGAGTTCCTCTTAGTGAAGATACTATAGAACTTTGTAAAAACAGTGATGCTGTTCTTTTAGGAGCAGTAGGAGGACCTAAATGGGATAACATAACCCCTAAAAATAGACCTGAAATGGGACTATTACAAATAAGAAAAGCTATGGGATTATATTGTAATTTAAGACCAGCTGTTTTATTTGAAACTCTAAAAGATTCATCTCCTTTAAAACCAGAAATAATTGGAAATGGTTTAGATATTATGGTTGTTAGAGAATTAACTGGTGGGTTATATTTTGGTGAAAAATATAGAGATAATGAAAAAGCTTATGATGTTCTTTCTTATTCAAGAAAAGAAATAGAAAGAATTACAAAAAAAGCTTTTGAAATAGCAAAAAAAAGAAGGGGAAATTTAATAAGTGTTGATAAAAGAAATGTTTTAGATACATCTAAACTATGGAGAGATATTGTAAACGAAATAGGTCAAAGATATACAGAAGTCAAAGTAGAACATATGTATGTAGACAATGCAGCTATGCAATTAATAATTAATCCTAAACAATTTGATGTTATATTAACAGAAAATACTTTTGGAGATATTTTATCTGATGAAGCTTCTATGCTAACTGGTTCAATAGGAATGTTGCCTTCTGCAAGTCTTGGAGATGGTAAAGCTAGTCTTTATGAACCAAGTCATGGTTCAGCTCCAGATATAGCTGGTAAGGGAATTGCAAATCCTATAGCTACTATTTTATCAGCAGCTATGATGTTGAGATACTCTTTTAATCTTTCTAAAGAAGCTGATTCAATTGAAAATGCTGTAAAAAAAGTTTTAGAAAAGGGATATAGAACTTGTGATTTATATAAAGAAGGGGATTTAAAAGTTACAACATCTGAAATGGGAAATCTTATTTCTAAAGAAATTTAAGAAAAATATGATATAATATATTAAAAAAGCGAGGCCAAAAATGAAAATAATTTTTTCTCCAAGTAAAACCATGCTAGATAAAAAACTTAATTTTTTAGAAACTAAAAATCCATTATTAAAAAATAAAACTGATATTATTATAAAAAAATTAAAGCAACTTTCTATTGAAGATATAGAAAAGATTTTTAAAATAAAAGGGAAAATTTTAGAAGAAACTTTTAAAAATATTCAAGAATTTGAATTATTAAAAGAATATCCAGCTATCTCTTTATATGATGGTGTTGCTTTTAGACAATTAGAACTTAATAGATATTCTAAATCTCAATTAGAATATTTATTAAATAATTTATTTGTTTTGTCAGCATTTTATGGTATTCTTTCTCCTAATACTAGAATAAAAAAATATAGACTAGATATGACTAACAATATTCTAGAAAATAATTTATATAAATTTTGGAGTTCTGATATCAATAATTATCTTCAAAAATATTCAAATGAAATTTTTATAAATCTTGCATCAAAAGAATTTTCTAAAATTTTAGATTATAAAAAATTTAATATTATTAATATAGAATTTAGGCAATTAATAAATAAAGAAGAGAAAAATATAAGTACTGAAGCTAAAAAAGCTAGAGGTTTATTATTAAATTATATAATTAACAATAAAATTGAAAATATTGAAACTTTAAAAAATTTTAATGAAAATGGTTATATATTTTTAAAAGATAAATCCGATGAAAAGAAATTATTTTTTCTAAAAAATAAAATATAATCAATTTGCAATAAATAAAAAAAGAGTTCGCAAAACAATTACTTTAATATTTTAGGATTATGAATTTAGTTCTTTATTATTTTTTAATGTAAAAAAATTATTACCATAAATAAATTTCTTGCTCTATATTTTACATATGCTTTATGATAAAAAATAGCACGTTTTTCTCCGTGCTATTTTTTATAAATTCAACAATCCTAAATGTTCAAATAAAATTTTTTGTCCTAAAAGAATTAAAATTATCCCTCCTAAAACTTCTGCTTTACTCTTGTATTTTACTCCAAAAATATTTCCTAATTTTACTCCTACTGAAGAAAAACAAAAAGTTGTTATTCCTATAAGAAATGTAGATAATATTATTTGAACTTTTAAAAATGCAAAAGTTATTCCTACTGCTAAAGCATCTATGCTTGTTGCTACTGCTAATAAAAACATTTCTTTTATTTCAAAAGAACCTCCTTCTTTTTCTTCTTCATCAGAAAATGCCTCTTTTATCATATTTATTCCAATTACCCCTAATAAAATAGCTGCTATCCAATGGTCTACTCTTTCTATTACGCTTTGAAAATTAATACCTAACAAATATCCTATACAAGGCATTAATGCTTGAAAACCTCCAAACCAAAGTCCAACAATTAAAGCATTTTTTAAGGAAAATTTTTGACAACTTAATCCTTTACATAAAGAAACTGAAAATGCATCCATAGAAAGTCCTATAGCAAGTAAAAATAATGTTATTAAATTCATTTTATCTCTCCTAATATTTTTTATAACCGAAAAATTTTATCATATTCTTATAAAAATTGTCAATATATTAATCTTTTTAATAAAAATCTTTAATTAGTTTAAAAATTTTCTTCCATCATTTTTATTTTTAAGTCCTTTATAACTTTTTTTACAACTAATAATCCAACTATAAAAGTACAAATATCTGCAAGAGGTTGACAATATTGCAAACCTCTTATTCCATACATATTTGGTAAAATAAAAAGAGCCGGAATTAAAAATATCCCTTGTCTACCCATAGCTACTAAAGTTGCCCAGAACCCATAACCTATTGATTGAGTTAACATATTTGCCATAACAATTGATGCTTGAATAGGCAATGTTAAACATTGGTAACGTAAAGCTATTGTTCCTATCTCTATTACTTCTAAATCTTCTTTTCTAAATGAAGCTATTATTTCTGGAGAAAATACAAAACATAAAATTCCTAAAATAGTTAATAATATAACTCCTACTTTTAAACAAAAATAATAAGCTTCTAAAACTCTCTCATATTTTTTTGCTCCATAATTATAACCACATACAGGTTGAAAACCTTGTCCAAATCCTATCAGTGAGGAATTTATAAATAACATTATTCTAACTGTAATTGACATTGCTGCTATAGCTGCATCACCAAAAGGACTTGCACATACATTTAATGCCACTGCTGCCATACTTGCTAACCCTTGACGAGAAAGGCTTGGAAGACCTGCTTTAAAAATTTCTTTATATACCCATGGTTTAAATGTAAATTTACTAATTTTTATAGTTACATTTTTTTTATTTCTCTGACTCATAAAAAATAAGATTGTAAAACTTATAAATTGACTGAATATTGTTGCGATAGCTGCTCCTGATATTCCCATATTAAATTTAAAAATTAAAATAGGGTCAAGTATCATATTCAATATTCCACCTGTTACTAACCCAAGCATAGAATAAAAAGCATTTCCTTGTGACCTATGTAAATTATTTAAAACAAAAGCACAACACATGTATGGAGTTCCTATTAAAATATATTTTGCATAATCTTTAGCATAAGGAACTATTGTTGGTGTAGCACCTAAAATTCTCACAAATTTATCTAAATTTAAAAGTCCTATTATTGATAAACTTCCCCCTAAAATTAAAGCTGTAAAAAAAGCTGTAGCTGCTGCTCTATGGGCTCCCTCACTA
This sequence comes from Fusobacterium perfoetens ATCC 29250, assembly GCF_000622245.1. NCBI lineage: Bacteria > Fusobacteriati > Fusobacteriota > Fusobacteriia > Fusobacteriales > Fusobacteriaceae > Fusobacterium > Fusobacterium perfoetens. The sequence continues at coordinate 438,271 of NZ_KK211416.1, forward strand.
TCTTGATTACCTAAACTTCTTGATACATAATTTCCACTTCCCATTCCTAAAGTAAAACCAATTGCTTGTATCATAGCCATAAGCGAAAAATTAATCCCTACAGCTGCTGAAGCTGATGTTCCTATTTGACTTACAAAAAATGTATCAGCCATATTATAAATAGAGGTTACTAACATTGTTATTATGGTAGGAATCGCTAATCTTGGAATTAATTTTGAAATTTTAGTTTCTGTCATTCTAATGTACATATCATCATTCATAGTTTATCCTCCATAAATTTAATTTTTGTATAATATTATTATAACATATTTTTTTAATTACATAAAATTATTTATATTAAATATTAAAAAAGTATTTTTTAGCTATAAAAAAATTACACTTCCTATCTTAAAATTTTAAGATAAAAAGTGTAATAATTTTTTATTTTTTATAAATTATTTATTTTGATTGTAATGAGCAATTAATTTTTCTACAATACTATCAGATTTTTTTACTACATCAGCTATTTTTACTCTAACGATTTTCTTTCCAGTAAATCTTTCTTCATTTTTTATAGCAACTTCTTTAGTTAATACTACATAATCTGTATTTGCTAAATCTTCTGCTGTTATAACATTTTCAATTCCAATTGCTCCTTGAGTTTCTACTTTTACTTCTACTCCTGCTTTTTCTGCTGCTTTTTTAAGAGCTTCTGCTGCCATATATGTATGTGCTACACCAGAAGGACATGATGTTACTGCTACTATTTTCATTTTTATTCCTCCAAAATCTTTGTATTTTTATTATATTTTCTTAGTCGTTATTTTTTATATTTTAGTCAAAATCTAATTCAACTTCTTCTGAATCATCTGTTGCATCAGTAGTTTCTATTTTTTCAACTATTGGTTTTTTTAATAAGTTTACCATTAATGCTGTTACAAGAGAACCTGCAATTGTTGCTATAACATATCCTAATTTTCCTTCTACTACTGGAAGAACAATCCATCCTCCCCAAGGTGCATGGTTAACAACATTCATAACAAATCCTATTATGTTTCCAACCATTCCTCCTACAACTATTGAAGGTAAAACTCTTAATGGGTCAGCTGCTGCGAATGGAATAGCTCCTTCAGAAATTCCGATTAATCCCATAAGTATTGCTGCTTTTCCAGCTTCTTTTTCTTCACGAGTATATTTTTTAGGTCCTAATATTGTTGCTAATCCCATTCCGATAGGTGGTGTACAAATTGCAACTCCAACTCCTCCCATTAACCATGGGTGTGTATCAACTTGAGTTTGAGCAAATAATGTAGCAACTTTATTTATTGGTCCTCCCATATCAAATGCTGTCATTCCTCCAAGAATAGCTCCTAAAGCAACTTTTCCTGTATCTCTCATACTACTTAACCAGTTATTTAATCCTTCCATCATTAAAGCTATTGGAGTTCCTATAACCCACATAACTATTCCTGAAACTATTAATGTTCCAAATAAAGGACAAATAAATATTGTAGATAAAGATCTCATACTTGCTGGTAATTTTATTTTCTTTAACATATTAACAACATAACCAGCTAAGAATCCAACTATTATAGCTCCTAAAAATCCTGTTTTATATTGAGAAACTGCTATCCAAGAACCAATCATACCAGGAGCTAATCCAGGTCTATCTGCTATAGAGAAAGCTATATATCCTCCAAGAACTGCTGTGAATAATGTAAGTCCTGCAATACCCATATCTGAAATATCTTTTAATATTCCTGTATCAGGTACAGCTCCTTTTCCACTAATCATAACTGCAAGTGATAGTAAAACTCCCCCAGCAACTATAAATGGTATCATGTGACTTGTACCGAATAGTAAATGTTTTCTTAATTCTAATAAAGTATTTTTCATTTTTATCCCCCTATATATAATTTTTTTATTTTTATTATTCGTTTATTGCTTTTACAATTTCTTCTGTAGAAGTTGCTTTTGTTATTAAATCTCTAAAATCATCATCTAATATTTTTTTAGAAAGATTTACTAAAATATTTATATGCTCATTACCTGCTGCTGCATTAGGTATAGCTAACATAAATATAAATTTAGCATTTTCATTTTCTTCACTATCCCATAAAATTTCCTCATTAAGTCTTGCAAAAGCAACAGCTGGTCTTGTAACTGCATCACTTTTACCATGAGGTAACCCTACTTCATATCCAACAGCTGTTGGAGCTATATTTTCTCTGTCAAATAAAGATTCCACATATTTATCATAATCTTCTACTATTCCCTCTTCTAAGAAAAGTTTTGCCATTTCTTTTATAGCTTCTTCCTTATTTGAAAAAGTTTTGTCTAATAATACACGATTTTTAACTATTAATTCCATTATACTCTCCTTTATATTAATAAAATAAATTTTTTATAATTATAAATATCTCACTAGGTGTTTTAACATCTTTTAATAATTTTAAAATATTTTTTTCTCTTATAATATTGATAAATTCCATAAGTCCATTTAGATGTTCTCTTTTATCCTTACTAGCAAGTGTTATCACTAAATATACTTTTTCTTTATCTGGAAAATTTATCCCATCTTCAATATAAAGAATTCCTATTCCTGTTTTTTTAACACTATTTTCTGGATTTGCATGAGCTAAAATTATTCCCTCTTGAATAACCATATAACTTCCAAATTTATTGATAAGTTTGATTATCTCATCTGAATAATCCTCATTTACCATATTTTCATCTACAAGTTTTTTGCTTCCTAAAGATATGGCTTCTTGCCAATCATTAACATTTTTTATCAACTCAATTCTTGATAAAGACATCATATCTGTAAATTTAAGTTGTTTTAACTGTTGTCTATCGTCAAAAATTTCCCCTTTGAATTTTTCTTTTAACTCTTTTATAAATTTTTCTTCATCTAAAGAAGTTGTACTTTCTTTTATAACCTCTAACAATTTAGAAAGTTTTATTTTGCTCTTTACTTGTGAAAGATTTAATTTTTCCAACTTTTGAATATCTTCTTTATTTAAAATAGGTGAAACTGTAACAACTGGAACATAAGTATTTTCAAGATTATCAATTGTTGTTATTATTAAATCTACTTCATCTAAGTTATTATAAGTATCTAACAAATTATAAGGAATAGTATCAATTATATTTACAGAGAATTTTTCTTGTATGCTTTCTGCTAAAAATTTTGAAGTACTATATCCTGAACCACAAACAATCAATATATTTTTTAATTTTTTCTTTCTAGTTCTCTTTATAGCTAATTGAAAATGCATTGCTATATATGCTATCTCTTCATTTGACATATTCAAATTTTTAAAATCACATTTAGACCAAGCTTCTTCTACTTGAGAAAGAATTGTAGGATAACTTTCCTTAAATTCTTCATAAATATGAGTGTCTAATTTTCCACCCATCTTAGCCCTATATATTGCTGGTTTTATATGATTTATAAGTCCTTCAAGTAAAGTAAAATCTTTTTCTAAGTCTGAATAACCAAACTTACTAATCTCTTTTATTAAAGACATTATGAAAGTTTCAACTTGTACCCAATTTCCATAAAAAGAATCATCAAAATTAAAGGTATGACTTCCTAAAAAATATTCTGTAAGACTTAAAAGTTCTCCCTCTTTTAAATCAAATTTTTCTAATGTATTTTTTACACTTAAATACTCTTCAGTATTTGAAAGAAATTGTTTATTTTTAAAGTGCTCTATTGAATGTTTGGCATATCTATTTAAAACTATTAAAATATAGAAAAATAAAACTTTATAAGCTTCATCACTTAATTTTTTATTATTTTTTTCTAATATACTTTTTAATATTTCAGAAGCTAATTTTATTTTTTCTGTTTCAAAGAAAATATCCATTTCTTCCCAAGGAATAAAATAGCCATAGTAATAAGTTTTTGACACAAAGATGCTATCATTTTTAAAACTTATATCATAATTCTTTAGTAAAATATCTAGCATTAATTTTCTAACATTTTCTTCTTCCCCAGTAAGCTCTAAATATCTATTAGTTTCTGCTGATAAATCTAACATAAAAGTTTTTACATATTTTTTTATTTTCTTTATATCTGATTTTAAAGTAACATTACTAACCCCTAAGAAATCACTTATCTCATCTATAGTTAGTTTTCCTTTTCCAAAAAGATATAAAGTTAAAATAATCTTTTCTCTTTCATCTTGTGAAAAATTATAAGTATTTATATTTTCTTTTATCTTTTTTACTACTTCATCTAACGAGGAAGAAAAAGAAATCTTTCCAAGTTTAAGTTTCAGTTCTGGAAGTCCAAGACCTTGTAAGTGATAATTACAATCTTCTATTTTATATCTTATACTTCTTTCACTAACACCCATAAGTTTTGCATTTTCTTCTAAAGAATTTATTTTATTTTCTGTTATACTTTTTATAAGATTTAGAACATCTCTTGTTATGGCCATATTGTTCACCTCTTTAATTCTTATATTCAAAGTATACTTTTTTTTATATACTCTTTCAAGTAAAAAACCATTCCACTTTTTTTTGAAATATTTTTTATCATATCAAAAAATTATTTTTCTTATCTTTTTGATTATTTTTAATACATATAACATATGTATTTTTTATTTTCATATTCATAAATAGAATTTCTCATATTTATTCTTTCAGTTTTCTTAGATTTTTTCTTAATTTTTTTGAAAGTTTTTTGTTATTTTTTTATTTTTTCCTTTTAAGTAAATTTTTCAAAAAATTTTTGAAAAATCAATTTTTTTTATCTTTTTTCAAAAAAAATATAATAAAAAACTAGTTAAAAATTTAACTAGCTTTCTAATAAATATTTTTTGATAATTTTTTATTAATATTTTTTTAGTAACTCAAAATTAAACATATCCATTCTATAATCTTTCCAAATAGGATATTCTTCTCTAGTTTTTGTTACTTCATCTAAATCAATTGTAACATTTAAAATTTCTTCTTCTACCTCTGAAGCTTTAGCCACAACATTCCCAAAAGGAGATATTACTTCACTACTTCCACATATATGTTGTCCAAGTGGATTTAATCCTACAGTATTAACTCCAACAACATAATAAAGATTATTAATAGCTCCAGCTGTTAGACTAGAATGCCATCTATTTTTTAACCATTCACTCCAAACAGAAGGGCAAATTATTAATTCTGCTCCTTTAAAATGTAATATTCTAAAAAGTTCTGGAAATTCTATATCATAACAATTTAATAACCCAATCTTTCCAAACTCTGTATCACAAGCAAATAATTTATCTCCTTTAGTAAATGTTCTATTTTCTTCTTCCCAACAATAAATTTTTCTATAATTACATAATAGATTTCCTTTGTTATCAACAAACATCAAGCTATTATAATAAGTATCCTTCTCTTTTTCAGAATAACCCATTATAATATAAATATTATTTTTTATAGAAATTTCTTTTAATTTATTGAAAAGATTTCCATTTTTTTCTTCGGATAACTCATAAAAAGTTTTTCTTCTATTAAAATATCCTGTATAAAATAGTTCTGGAAAAATAACTAAATTACTTCCATTTTTAGAAGCTTCTTCTATAATCTCAACTGCTTTCTCCAAATTTTTTTCAGGCTCTCCATGTATAGATTTTACTTGTGCTATTGTTATATTTATCTTCCTCATAATTTTCCTTTTTGACTTTTTATTATTTTAATCAAACATTTTTCTTTCTATCATTTTTCTTATTACTTTTTTTACTAATTCTATTCTTTCTTTTATACTTGATACTTCTAAATATTCTCTTTTACTGTGAGCTTCTCCACCTATTGGTCCTAATCCATCTATTACACCAACTCCTAGTACTCCTAAGAAATTTCCATCAGAACATCCCCCTGCTATCTCCCAATCACATTGAATATTTAATTCTTTTTTACTCTCATCAAAAATATTTTTTAATAATTCAGATTTTTCATTTAATACCAAAGGAGCTCTAAATCCTCCTCTTTCTATATTTATTTTTATCCCTTTAACTACAGGATTTTTTTCTAATTCTTTTATTTTATCTTCAATTTCATTAAAGAATTCTAAATTATGTGACCTTCCTTCAAATTCAATAGCTGCATAGTCTGGAACTATATTAACTCCTACTCCTCCCTCTATAATTCCTACATTTATAGAATTTTTTATTTCCCAATTATGTAATTTAGAAATTTCTGTAATCCAATGTACTGCTTCTAATATAGAATTTATTCCTTCTTGAGGGGCATTTCCTGCATGAGATGCTTTTCCAAAAAATTCTACTTTATATTTTATAATCCCTTTTCTCTCTATAACATTATTTCCATTTTTTCGTGCTGGTTCAAATACCATTGCATATTTTGTATTTTTTCCTACCTCTTCTATAATTGATTTAGAAAATTTAGAACCAATCTCTTCATCAGTATTCATTATCATAGCTATATTTATATTTTCTTTTCTAAACTCCTCTGCTATCTCTACCATAGATAATACCCCTGCTTTCATATCACAACATCCAGGTCCAGTAACTATATCTTTTTCTAATCTATATTTCCAATCTTTTGTTGTTCCTTTTGGAAAAACTGTATCATTATGCCCTAAAAATAATAAATCTATTTTTTCTGAGTTATTATTTTTTAATAATAAAACTGGATTTTTTCCATTATTTTCTGGATACTCTTTGATTATCCAATTTTCTTTTAATCTCTCTTTAAAAAAATCAGTTACTTCTCTCAATCCTTCTGGCACATTACTTCCACAATCTATATTTACTAACTTTTCTAAATCATCTAAAAATTTTTCTATATCCACTTTTTTCCTCCAATATAATTTTGTATAAATATAATAGCACTAGAATATAAATAAAGTAAAGATTTAATTTTTGTATTTCCCTATTTTAGAATTATTATATTTTATATTATGTGATATTTTTTATAATTTTCTTACTTTTTAGAATATAAAAAAGGATTAAATATTCAATCCTTTTTTATCAATATATTTCTTAGGGTATTATTTTACAACTGTTAATTCTATTTTTACTTCTACATTTTTTGGTAATCTTGCTACCTCTACACAAGCTCTTACTGGTTTTATTTCTCCTAAATATTCATTATATACTTCATTTATTGCTCCAAAGTCATCCATATTTTTTATGAAACATGTTGCTTTTACTACATCTTTAATGTATATCCTGCTTCATCTAATATTGTTTTTAAATTTTCTAATGATTGTTTTGTTTAAACTTTTACATCATTTGATACTAATGTCATTTTTTCTACTCTCTGATATATAAAGCCTTCTATTTATTAATTTTCTACTTCTCTAATTATAAAAATATATTTTTTCTTTTAATTTCTCTTTTTTCTTTCTTAATTATAAAATTATTTTCTCTCTAATATAATATATTTAAAAGAAAATATACCAAAAATCAAATAGAAAAATTTAGATATACAACAAGAAAAACTTGTATATTTTCACTATTTACTATTAAAAAGTTTATTATTATTTTCTTACCTACCGCCACAAAAAAAGGGTATTTTTTAGGTATTTTTTTAATTTTGTAAAGTAAAAAAGCCCTGTATTTACAGGGCTTTTGATGTTCTTCGTTAAAAGAATTACTTTTCTGCGTAAACAGAAACTTCACTAAAACAATCTTTATAACACCTTATTTTAAAAAGATTTATAAAATTTTTAAAATAAATTTGTTACCTTTTTGTTGGCTACCTTTCAATTCTTTTTAGAATTTTAAACATCTATATATCTCAATAAATCGTAATCAATATTATTACTCTATTTATCTCTTTTATTTTTTATAAAAATATATCCATGTCTTACATGTTCTTTCATTAACATAGATACTTTTTCTGCATCTCTCATTTTTAAATATTTTAATATTTCTTTATGTTCTTCTAAAATTTCTTCTCTTCTAGTAGTGTATCTATTAGAAATATCTCTATCATATAAAATTACTCCCATTAAATCACTCAAAAGCCTTTTTAATCTTTCGTTATTTGCTATTTCTAATATTTTATCATGAAATTGAGTATTCAATTTAATAAGTTCTTTTATTTCTTTAACATTATCAGATTCAATTATAATTTCTTCTAACTCAGTTATATCTCTATCAGTAATATTATTAGAAGCTAAATATCCAGCCATTCCCTCTAAAGCTTCTCTACATTCATATATTTCAAGTAAATCTTTCTTTCCTATTCCTTTTATAATAACACCTTTCCAAGAATTAACCTCTATTAACCCTTCTGCTGATAATTTTCTAAAAGCTTCTCTTATAGGTGTAGGACTTATCCCAAACATTTTAGCTATAGATGTCTCTGTTATTTTACTTCCTTTTTCCAATGTTCCATCTATTATTAATTCTTTTAATTTTTCATAAGCTTTTTCACTTAAAGTTTTTTTTTCTTTTAATTGAAATTCAGACATTTTAATCTCCAATCATTTTTAAATATTTTATTTTATATATTTTACAATATTATTTTAATAAATACAATTTTTTTATAAAAAAAGCTTGACATACATTGGAAAATATAGTATATATTAAATATAAAATATTCTATAGAATATATAATATGGAATATAAAATAAAAAAGTTTAGGGAGGTTTTTATGGAGTTAGAATTTAATTTATTTTTAACAGTAGCTACTGCTGCAATTGTCTTAATTGTTGGAGATTTTATTAAAAAAAGAGTTGAAATACTTAGAAGATTTTGTATTCCAGTTCCTGTTGTAGGTGGATTAATCTTTACAATATTACTTTCAATAGGATATTCAACAGGTTTATTTAATTTAAAATTAAACTTTGTACTTAGTAACTTCTTTGCCTTAGCTTTCTATTCTAGTATTGGATTTACAGCAAGCTATAAACTATTAAAAAAGGGTGGTCCTCAAGTATTAAAATTTTTAATAGCTTCTATTATTGTAGTTATTCTTCAAAATTTTCTTGGTGTATATTTAGCTAAATTTTTAGGCTTAAATCCTTTAGTTGGATTAGCAACTGCTTCTATTCCTATGACTGGTGGACATGGAACCTCTGCAGCATTTGCTCCAGTATTAGAAGAAGCTGGTTTATCTAATGCTTTAACTATTTCTTTAGCTGCTGCTACTTTTGGTTTAGTTTCTGGAAGTTTAATAGGTGGTCCTACAGGTAAGTTTCTTATTGAAAAATATAAATTAGTATCTAAAGCCATAAAAAATGAAAATTTTGAAAATAATAATGAAAATTTTGAGGAAAATAAAGATAAAATTGATGAGAAAAGAATTCAATCAGCAATGTATCAATTATTAATTTCAATGGCTCTTGGTTCTATAATTTCTATCGGATTAAAGAAAATTGGTTTAACTTTCCCTGATTCTGTTGGTGCTATGATTGCAGCTGCAATTATGAGAAATATCGCAGATTATTCTCCTAATTTTAAAATAAAAGAAAATGAAGTTAGAATAATGGGTGATTTATCTTTAATGTTATTCTTAGCTTTATCTATGATGAATTTAAAATTATGGCAAATTGCTGATTTAGCTATTCCTATGATTATTTTATTAATAGCTCAAACTATATTAATGTTTATTTGTGCAATTTTCTTAACATTTAGAATGATGGGAAAAGATTTTGAAGCTGCTATGATGGCAGTTGGTCATTGTGGTTTTGGATTAGGTGCTGTTCCTACTGCTATGGCTAATATGCAATCTGTTGAAGAAAAATATGGAAAAGCTCCAACAGCATTTTTCATTTTACCATTAGTAGGTAGTTTATTTATTAACTTTTTCAATTCAATTATAATTGTAACTTTTATTAATATGTATAAATAGTTTAAGGAGATGATAATAATGAAAAAAATAATGATGGCTAAAGGTGCTAGATCAATTGTGGAAGTAAATTTAGGAGTAAAAGAAAATGAACAGGTAGCAATTATAACTGAACCTAAACAAATGAGAATAGCTGAAGCATTAGCAGCTGCTGTAATTGCCGCTAAAGCTGAACCTTCTATTCATATATTAATGCCTAGAGAAAGAGATGGACAAGAACCTCCAAAAACAATAGCTGCAGCAATGAAGGAATCTGATGCTTTTATTAGTGCTGTATATACTTCTATTACTCATACTCATGCTGTTAAAGACGCATGTGCTAATGGATCAAGAGGAATTATGTTAACACAATTCAATGAAGACCAAATGATTAAAGGAGGAGTACATGCTGATTATCATAAAGCAGCAGCTGATTGTAAAAAAGTTGCCGAAACTTTAGCAGGTTCAAAAGTAATAACAATTACTACTCCTTTAGGAACTAATCTTACTTTATCTGGAGAAGGTAGAAGAGGAAATGCTTTAACAGGTTTAGTTGGTCCTGGTGAATTTGGACCAGTTCCTACTGTAGAAGCTAATGTTTCTCCTGTTGAAGGAAGTGCAAATGGAGTTATTGTAGCTGATGCTAGTATTCCTTATATTGGAATAGGTTTATTAAAAACTCCTGTTAGAATGGAAGTAAAAGATGGTTATATAGTTCTAGAAACTATTACTGGAGGAGAAGAAGCTAAAAAATTAGCTGCTGATTGGATTAGTAAAAATGATAAAAATGTTTATAATGTAGCTGAAGTAGGAGTAGGTTTAAATCCTGAATGTGTATTTACTGGAAGTATGTTAGAAGATGAGGGTGTATTTGGTTCTCTTCATATAGGAGTTGGAACTAATATTACTCTTGGTGGAATTATTAAAGCCCCTTGTCATTATGATTTAATTATGACTAAACCTACATTAATAGCTGATGGAATAGTTATTTTAAAAGATGGCGAATTAATGTTATAATACTCCTTTACAAAGCCAAGATTTTCAAATCTTGGCTTTTATTATAAAATATTAGGTGATATAATGTTTAAATTATTTTTTTCTAATATTAACATAGAAACATTTATTTTTTTAAGTATTTTTTGTTTTATTGCATCTTTTATAGATGCTATTGTTGGTGGAGGAGGATTAATTAGTATTCCTGCTTACTTAGCTTCAGGATTACCTATCCACATTGCTTTAGGAACTAATAAGCTTTCATCATGTATTAGTACTACTGCAAGTAGTTTTAAATTTATATTTTCAGGAAAAGTTAACAAAGAACTTATTTATAAACTATTTCTCTTTTCTTTTATTGGTTCATTTATCGGAGTTAAAACTGTAATTTTAATAAATCCTAAATATCTATCTCCTTTAATTATCATTTTATTAACATTAATTTTCCTTTATTCTTTAATAAATAAAAATCTAGGTGAAGAAAATAAATTTAAAGAACTTAATAAAAAAAATATTTTAATTAGTAGGGTTATATTTTTTATTATAGGATTTTATGATGGATTTTTAGGACCTGGATCTGGTTCTTTTATGATCTTTGCTCTTATTAAAATATTCAAATTAGATTTTACAAGTGCTTGTGCTAATGCAAAACTTTTAGGTTTGTCTAGTAATGTCGCTAGTATGCTTTCTTTCATTATTTTAAAAAAAGTTAATTTTTTTTACTCAATTCCAATTGGAATTATTATGATATTTGGAGCTATATTAGGAACTAAATTTGCTCTTATAAAAGGAAATCTTTTTATTAAACCACTTTTTTTAATAATAACTTTTATTATTTTAATAAAAATGTTATTAGAAACTATATTTTATATAGATATAATTGAAATTATAAAAAATCTAATTTCAATTATAATTTTTTAAATAAATAGTTTATACTAAAAAAACTACGTAGACTAATTATTATTTATCAATCTACATAGTTTTTTTAATTACATACTAATCAAATTTTACCATTCACCTTTAAAATTATTTACGTTATCTTTATTAACTTCAACTTGAATCATTGGAGTTACTTCTTCAACTTTTTCTCCTTTTAAAGCTTTAGAAGCCATTTTTATAGTAACTGCTCCCTCTTCTACTGCAGACATATAAGTAGTTCCATCTATTAATCCTGCTTTAATAGCAGCCAATCCTTCTTTACTTCCTCCAAGACCTATTACAAATATCTTATCTTTTAATCCTGCTTCTTGTAATGCCATTCCTGCACCAATAGCTGAATTGTCATCTTGAGTTATAATTATATCCATTTCTTGATTTTTTTGAATTAAGTCCTCAACTATTTTCATAGCTCTTTCTTTTTCCCATCTACTTGTTTGGTTGAAAACTATTTTATAGTTAGTATCTTTTAATTCTTCAACTAATCCTTTTTTTCTATTTCTTTGTGGAGGTGTTCCTGGAACTCCTTCTATTAATACAACTTTAGCATCATTTTTCTTTAATAAATTTTTAGCAATTTTTCCTGTTAAAGCTCCTGTTTTTACTTCATTTTGTCCTACATAAGTTACAATTCCAGGATATCTTCCATCTTCATCTGTTCCTATAGAATTTGTAAAAGCAATTACAGGTATTCCTGCATCTTGAGCTATAGCAATAGCTCCTTTAATTGCTTCTGAATCTGCTGCTGCAACAGCTATTAAATCTACTTTTTTTGCTACAAAATCTTCTATTTGAGATAATTGCTTAATAGGATCCCAGTTAGCATCAGCATATTCTAATTTTACTCCTTCTTCTATTGCTTGTTTATCCATTCCTTCTCTTACAGCAATAAAATATCCAACTGGTCCAGGTAAAGAAACTCCTATAACTTTTTCTTGAGCAAAAGTTATAATACTCATTAATAGTCCTAAAATACATAATAAAACCTTTTTCATATTCTACCTCCTTAATAATTTATAATATTTTTTATTATTTATATAATAACTTTTCTGACACCTCCTTTTTATTTTTTTATTTATATAGTTTTATTTCTTTTTAAAACTTCCAAAACCAACCGCTATAAGAATTATAATTCCTTTAAATATATATTGGAAATAAATATTAACCCCTATAAGGTTAAAACTATTACTTATTACACTCATAAGAAGAACACCTATAATAGTTCTTAAAACACTTCCTTCTCCACCATTAACACTTGTTCCTCCTATTACAACAGAAGCTATAGCATCCATATCATATCCTTCTCCTGCTGTTGGAGTAGCTGTACTAAGTCTAGATACTAATATTAATCCTCCTATAATAGCTGTTATTCCATTTATAACAAATACCATTATTTTATATTTTACTGTATTTATTCCTGATAGTTTACTTGATTCTTCATTTCCACCAACAGAATAAATTCTTCTTCCCATAATAGTTTTTTTCAAAATAACATTAGCTATAATAACTCCTATAAAAAATATAATTACTGCAACAGGTACTCCTAATACACTTCCTCTTCCTATAACTGTAAGAACTGGATTAAAAAATGATATCGGATAACCACCTGTATAAACAAATATCAATCCTTGAAGAATGACTACCATTCCCATTGTAGCTATAAGTGATGGTATTTTAACAATCGCAACAGCAAAACCATTTATTAATCCTATTAATGCTCCTGCTAATAAGGCAGCTCCAAATGATACTATAAAACTATGTCCAGCTGATAAAAGACTCATTATAATAGTTCCACCTATTGCCGCTATCTTTCCTACAGATATATCAAAATTTCCAGAAATAATTACAAATGTCATCCCAGTAGCAATTACTCCAATAATTGAAGATTGTCTTAAAAGATTTATAATATTATTTCTAGTAAGAAAATTTGGCGTAATAAAACTAATTATAGTACACAAAATAAAAAATCCTAAAATTATTCCATAATTTTTTAAAATATTTTCTTTTTTAAATGATGTTTTTAATTGTTCTAGCATTTATCCACCCCTTATCCATTTAATACATAGTTATTTATATTTTTTATAGTAAGTTCATTATCTTTTAATTCTTTTATAAAATTTCCTTTCTTAAGAACTAATACTCTATCTGATATTCTTTCTACTTCTTCTAAATCTGATGAAATAAAAATTATTCCCATTCCTTTACTAGAATAATCTTCTATTATCTTAAATATATCTTCTTTAGCGTTTACATCTATTCCTTTTGTAGGTTCATCAAATATTAAAACTTTTAAATCCATATCATTCCATTTAGAAACTACTATTTTTTGCTGATTTCCTCCACTTAAGCTAGAAACTTTTAATTCATAATCTGAAACTTTTATTGATAAATCTTTAATTGCTTTTTCTATATGCTCATTTTCTTTTTTATTGCTTATAAAATTATTATTCAGCATTTTTTCTATTTGTATAATAGTAGAGTTATTTTTTATAGTATGTTTTAATATAAGTCCATAATTTTTTCTATCCTCTGGAATTAATCCTATTCCATTTTTTACTGCATCTTTTGGATGTTTTATATCTATTTTTTTATTTTCAATAAAAATTTCTCCACTATCTTTATTTTTTACTCCAAAAATACATTCTGATAATTCTGTTCTTCCTGCTCCTACAAGTCCTGCTATTCCAAGAATTTCTCCTTTTCTTAAATCAAAAGATACATTCTTTAATATATTTTTGTATGTTAAATTTTTTACTGATAAAATAACTTCATTTAAATTTTCTTTTTTATTTTTTTGAACAACTTTTCTCACTGGCTTTCCAGTCATGTATTCTACTACTTTATCTTTAGTAAGATTTTTAATCTCTTCAGTAATTATAAATTCTCCATCTCTTAAAACACTTATTCTTTCACATACAGAGAAAACTTCTTCAAGCATATGAGATATATATATAATAGTTTTTCCTGAATTTTTTAATTTTTTTATTATCTCAAATAAAGATTGTTTTTCCTTTTCTGATAAAGAAGTTGTAGGTTCATCCATAATAATTATATCTGATTCATTATTTATTGCTTTTAATATTTCTATCATTTGTTGTTTAGATATACTCATATTTTTAGTAATTTCTAAGGGATCAATATCAAAATTTAAATTTTCACATAACAATTTAAATTTCTCTATCATTTTTTTATCATCTGTGAAAAATCCATTTTTTCTAATCTCATTTCCTACAAAAAGGTTTTCATAATTTTTTAATGTAGGTATTAAACTAAGTTCTTGGTAAATTATACTAATTCCCTTTTTTTGAGCTTCTAAAGGAGATTTAAAATCTTCTTTTTTCCCCATATATAAAAGCTCTCCTCCATTAGCTCTATGTACTCCACAAATTATTTTCATTAATGTAGACTTTCCAGCCCCATTAGCTCCCATTATTGCATGAATTTCGCCTTTTTTTATTTTTATATTTATATTTTTTAATACTTCTACTCCTGAAAATGATTTACTTATATTTTTACACTCTAATATATATTCATTCATTTATAGCCTCCTTTTTTAAAAAGATTTCTATATGTTCCTCTGGAATACTCATAAAATCCCATGACAATACTATTCCTTCTGAATTTCCTTCATGAAGTATATTCATTACTTCTTCTATATATTCAGGATTACTTAAAGCAATTCCATCTTTTTTATTAAAATCAATTCCTATATAAATATTTTTATACTTCTTAGATATTTCTTTTATTTCTCTCAACATTTGCTCGTTTGAAATATTATCCTTTAAATATTTTTCACCAATTAATTCTAATAAATATTTTTTTGCTTTTTCATCATATAATTCTCCATATTTTTGGAATTCAAATGGTATTCCTGCTGGAGCAAAAGTTTTTCTATAATACATCGGTTTTATAAAATCTGCAATTTCACTTAATTTATTTATATCTTGTCCAAATAAATATGAAATATTTGGAGCATAAATATCAAAACCTACTTCAAATCCTTTTTTTCTAAAATAATTAGTTAATTCTTGTACTTTATCAAATATACTTTGATTTTTAAATTTAAAATATTTATCTAAATTTTCATTTTCAAATTCATATTTAAATTCTTTATATTGTTTTATTTCTAATGGATTTCCATTTTTCTTATTAAAACTATTTTCTATATATTTTTTTAATTCTTCAATATTTATTCCATACTTTTTCATATCTTCTACACATTTTTCACAAAAACAAGTAAAAATAGCATCATTACCATTAGAAAATGCTGGATATCTAATTTTATCTATAAATATTCCATCAACATTATATTTACTTATTTTTTCATCAAAGATTCTTTTTATATTTTCTATATTTTCCATATTATTAGGACAATAAAATTCAAAATTTTCTCCCTCTTGAAAAGAAAATTTTTCTATCTCATTTCCTTTATAATCTCTCACTTCTGAAAATTTTCCAAAATAACTTAATTCTGAAAAAAGTGGCAACCAAAAATAAAGTTTTACTCCATAAGTTTCTAAAAAATTTTTTAATATGTTATAAAATTCTTTATTTTCATACCAACCTATTATTAAGCCATCTATTTTTATAAGTTTTAATATTTTTTCTAATTTAGACTTTAACTCTTCAATTTTTACTTCTTGTTTAGCAAATCCCCCTGAAAAAATTTGAAGATATCTTCTCATAAAATCACCACCTAAATTATTTTAAATGATCAAATGCTATTTTTATTCCACCTTCTGTTAAATCAGAATTATTAATATTAAATAAAATCTCTTTATCTTTTTCTATTTTTTTAACTTTTTTCAAAATATTTTTATATATTATTTTATTAGAAGCTATGCTTCCTGATATTACTAAATTTATTTTTTCTTTATTAATAATTTTTACCATCTTTAATACAATTTTACTTAGCTCGTTTATAGCTTCATCAACTATACTTTTACATATTAAAGATTTGTTATAGTTATCTATTACAAATTTAGCTACAGAAGCTATTTTAGTTATACTTTTATATTCATTTATTACTATTTCTGGTTTAGTTAAATCTTTATTAAATTCTTTAAAAATCTCATCTTCTTCTAATCCTTCTAAAGATAATAAATATTTTTCTAAAAATCTTTTTCCTATCCAATATCCTGAACCTAAATCGCTAAATTCACTTCCCCAACCACCTAATCTAATTTGTTTATTTTTTAAAAAAACAAATCCTATGGAACCTGTTCCTGAAGCTAAAATACATCCTTCTTCATTAAAATAAATCGATTTATAAGCTAATTCAGCGTCATTCATTATGATAGATTTATCTTCAAATATTTTTAAAGAGTTTAATATTTCTCTAAATATTTTATAGTCTTCATCTGTATCACAACCAGCTAAACCAAAAACATAAAATTTTATTTCTTCTTTGTTTAAATTATTAACTTTAAAAATCTCTTCTATTCCATCATGAATATTTTCTTTTGTTTTTTTTATCCCAATATTTTTATAGTTAGTACTTTTTCCTTTGAAATAAAATTTTTCTTTTTCCTCAACATTATATAAGCAATACGTTGTTTTACTTCCTCCACCATCAACTGATAAAATATATGACATATTTTCCTCCTACTTATCTATAATAGATAAATTATCTTTATTTTTAAAGGAAGCCATTTTTAAAGTTCCTTCTATTCCATTTTCTAAATCTTTTTCATCTAAATATATTTCAGGTATATTATTTTCTCCAAATTTTTCTTTTAATTTTTTTAAAATTTCATCAAAAAATTTCTTAGTTATTCTATGAATACTACTATTTATAATAATAATATCTGGATTTAATATAGAAATATTTATTGTTAATATAAAAAGAACAATCCTTTTTATTTCTTCTTTACTGTTACTTTCAATAGCTAGTTTATACTTTTCTTCTATAGTTTTACCATCAAATAATAATATTTCTCCTATTTCTCCAGCAAAATTTGATTTTCCTTTATATAATTTTTTATCTATAAGAATTCCTGTTCCTATTCCTTCACCTAAAAACAAATAAACTAAATTTTTTATATCTGAAGGTACTTTTTCTAAAAGTCCTATAGCTATTAGATTTACGTCATTCTCTATTTTTACTTCTATATTATATTTTTCTTCTATTATTTTTTGTAAATTAATTCCATTAAAATTAATTAATGTATATGCTCCACTTATACATCCATTTTTTTCAATTACCCCTGGAATTCCAATAGATATACTTCTTATATTCTCTTTATTTTTTGATTCATTATACATTTTATCTAATACATTTAAAAACTTTTCTATTTCAAAATCTTTATTTATATGATATTTTTTTTCATTTTTTATTTCTGATAAAATATTATATTCTTTCATGTAAAGAAAATTATTTTTAAAATATACTATGATAGATGTAATACTATCTCCATTTATTTCATAAAAAATTGGTTTTTTTCCACTTCCTTTTACTTCTATTTTATTTTCACATTTTCTTACTTCACCTGTTAATAATAGTTCTTCTACAGTCTTATTTATTGTTGGAAGACTTAAATTTAACATTTTAGATAATTGTGGCTTTGTAATAGGAGCATTTTCTATAATAGCTTTTTTTACTAAATTAGTATTTATTTTTTTTATTATTTCTGGTTTTCCACTTATTTTAGTCATAAATACCTCTTTTTTTATTAATTAATAAACTTTCTTTATTTATTATAAGTTTATTATATTTTTTCTATTTTGTCAATATTTTTTTATGTTAAATTAACTTTTATTAATCTATATCAAAACACTATATAAAAAAATAAATCATATTTTTATATACTTTATAAGTTATTTATTTTATTATAACTATACTTTTTTAATTTAAAAAGATATAATTTTTAATAGAAATTGTTAACATATATTCTCATATTTACTATACTATAAATACTAATATAAAAAATGATTAAATCTCAAAAAATACATGGTCTGTTCTTCTAATAATAGTATAAGTATGATAAAATAAAATAAATAAACATAACACCGGGGGAAAATTATGATAAAAATATTCTATATAATGATTTTTGGATTATTAGGAAAAATCTTAAATTCTGGATTATCTTCAACAAATATTTTAAAAATATCAGAAAATAAAAAATATGAATATATTGAACCTTTTATATTTACAATATCATTTTCAGAAATACTTATTGTAATGATTTTAACAATTTTAATAAGTATCTTTTTTATAATTTATTATGAAAAAGATTTTTTTAGAATAAGAAAAGTCTCTAAAAATATTTTATGGCTCGAATTATATTTCTTTTCATTTATTTATGGAACTTATCAATACAAATTGAAAATAACTCCATTATATCTAATAATACTTTTTATTTATTTTTTAATAATATATTCTTTTATATATTATGCAAAAGAAGAAAAAGAAATATTTTATAAAAAAGATTTATATAAGAGTAGAGAAAAATATTTATCTTTAATAGATTTTTATTTAGAAAATATGAAAACTTTTGCTATAATTGGAGAATGGGGAATAGGAAAAACTAAACTTATAGAAAATTTTTTTAATGGAAATTATAAAGATTTTAATGAAATATTATATAAAAATAAATATGAATTTATCTATATTGATGTTTCAATCTATAGCGAAAATGAAAAAATAATAGAAACTTTACAAAATAGAATTGGAAAATTATTAAAAAAATATAATTTCCTTAGATTGGAAGGAAGATTTATAAAAAATTTATTTTTAGAAAATGAAACTTTTTTAAAAATAATCTATAAATTTCTTTTTTCTAATATATCCTTAGAAGAAAATAAAAGAGAACTAGAAGAAAAAATAAAAGAAATAAATTCTATAAAAAAAGTTGTTATTTGTTTTGATAATTTAGAAAGATTAAATAATAAAAATAGAATTATAAAACTTTTTGCTATATTAGATGAAATATTACCAAATGAAATGAAAAAAATATATATTTATGATGAAAAATATATGAAAGAAATTTTTAAAAAAGAAAATGATAATTTTGTAGAATATATATCAAAATATGTATTTAATAAAATAAAAGTAGAAGATATTAATGTAGATGAAATATTAGAAGATAGAAAAGAAATATTAACAGAAATAAAAAAAATACAAAAAAGGATAAACGAAAATATAGACTTTTTGACCGAAGAATTAGAAAATGAAAAAAAATCCTTTTCACAAGGAAAAGAAAAAATAGATCAACTAAAAAATGAAGTAAAACTATATTTTCAAAATATAGCAAATAAATTAAAAAATCCTAGGTATCTAATTAATTTAAAAGAATATATAGATGAAAAAGAAAAAAATATAGATTATAGAGTAGAATATAAAATAATTAGAGATAATTTTCCTAATTTAGAACTAAATGATATTCTAGAAGAAGAATTAAGACCTGATATTATTCTAGGACTAGACGAGTATGAAGCAAAAGAAATAAAAGAGAAAAAAAAAGAAGATATATCTTTAGATAATTTTAAAATAATAGAAAAAAATATAGAAAAAATTTGTCAAATGTATATTTTTGAAATGAATGATGAAAGAAAAAGTTTATATAAAAGAAAAGAAATTTTTAAAACAAATTTAGGAAAAAAGAAAATATATTTTGAAAGTTATTATAATAATATAAAAATAGAAGAAACCAAAATAATGAAAGAATTAGAAAAATATAAAAAATTTCCTGAAAAATATTTATTTAAAATAATTGATACTATAGAAATTCTTAATAATCCAGTTGATAGTATAAAAGAAATAATAAAATATATGTCTGATACTAATAAAGAATATATTATTTCTTCTTTAGATGAATTAATAAAATTATACACTAATGATTATCCTTATAAAATATTAAAAGAAATAATAAAAAAAATTAAAATTAATAAAAACATAGAATATAATAATGATAGAAATAAATATGAAAATCATACAGCAAAAGAATGGAAAGATATTTATCTGAAAGTTTATATTAGAGATTCTTTAGAAATAAAATACCTAATATCTATAATATCAACTTTTAAATGCACAAAAGAATATATAAAATCAACAAATTCTTCAATACTAGAATATGAAGATCTTCTTAGTAAAAAATATATATTTTCTAATAATCTTAAAGAGATTATTGATTTTTTTGAAAAAAATTTCAATAAAAATATAAAAGAATTAAAAAAAATAGATATAACAGAAGAACAAATAAATGATTTAATACAAGTATTAAAATTATTTAATGAAATAGAAGTAATAGAAAAAAAAGAAATTAAAAAACTAAAAAAAGAGATATTTAATGAATATATATACGATAAAATAGAAAAAGAAAAAGATTGTATTATAATTAATTACTATATAAATAATAAAAAAGAAAATTTAAAAATAACAGAAGATACTCTAGAAACTTATTTAACTGAATTAGAAAAAATAAAAAAAGAATTATATTCGAGACAAGAAATAGAAAATTATAACCTTTTAAAAGTTGAATTATTAAAATTTCAAAAAAAAATAATATATAAAAAAGAAGCAATTAAAATTTAAAAAACTCTGTAAATACAGAGTTTTTTCTACATTTATAATTATTTTTTAGTTTAATTCAGTTAATATTAAATATTAAAAACTTGGTGGAGTTATAGCAAATATAACCTTTACTTCTCCTTCTGAATTATTTATCCACTTATGTTCTGTTAGAGGAGGAATTCTTACGCTATCTCCCTGATATAACTCATATTCTTCATTTCCAATTTGAATAGTTACTACTCCTTCTACTACATAAGCTACTTCTTCCCCTTTATGACTTTGAGTTATATTACTTGAAAAATTACTATGGGGTATATGCATCATACAAAATTCAATATTTCCTTTTGTATTTGGTGTTAACAAATCATATCTTACTTCTTCATCATTAGGAAGCCCTATTATTTTTCTACTGTTACTTCGAACTATCAATTCTTGAGTTTCTTCTTCTTTAAAAAACATAAATAATGGTATATCTAATATTTGAGATATTGTTTTTAAGGTTCCAATAGAAGGATTTACTAAATTTCTTTCAATTTGACTAAGCATAGACGCAGTTAATTTAGCTTTTTCTGACAATTCTTTTATTGTCAATTTTCTCATCTTCCTATAATTTTGTATTTTTTTTCCTAATTCTAAAGAATCTTTCTCTTCCATTTCAATTCCCTTTCTATAATAAAATTTTTCTAATAAATTATATCATAAAAAGAAAATAAAAAGAAGAGAAAGATTTTCCTTTCTCTTCTTTAATTTTATATTATTCTTTCCCCTTCTGATAATATTTTTCCATTTCTTCTTTAGGAACCATACTTCCACCTGTAGCCCAAACTAAATGTGTTATATTTTTAGGATTTATATTTTTTTCTTCTAAATATTTTTTTCCTAATATAGAATTCTCTATTAGTTCAACACCTTTAAATCCTGCTAAAGCACTTGGTTCTAAGAAAATTTTTTCTACATCTGCTAAAGTAGATAGATATCTATACATTTTTTCATCTGACAATGTATAAGAACCACTTACTAGATTTTCAACTGTTTTTCCTACAAACTTTGACGCTCTTCCTACAGCTAATCCATCAGCACAAGTTTTATTATCTATTCCAAAGTCTTGTACTGAAACTAAATCATGATATCCTGTAGATAAACCTAATATCATACATGGAGAATGAGTTGGTTCTGCAAAAAAGCAATGGGCATTATCACCAAATAAAGATTTTATACCAAACATTACTCCTCCAGGTCCTCCACCTACTCCGCAAGGAAGATAAACAAACAACGGATGATCTTTATCTATCAAAATATTCATATCTTCAAATTGTTTTTTTAATCTTAAGGCAGCTACTGTGTAACCTAAAAATAAAGTTTTAGAATTTTCATCATCAACAAAATATGCTTTTTCATCTAAAAGACACTCTTTTCTTCCCATTTCAACAGCTTTACTATAATCATCTTCATATTCTTTTACTATTACACCTTTGCTTCTAAGCATATCTTTTTTCCATTGACGAGCATCTGCTGACATATGTACAGTTACTTTAAATCCAAGTTTTGCTCCCATAATTCCAATAGAAAGTCCTAAATTTCCAGTTGATCCAACACCTATACTGTATTCTGAAAATAATTTTTTAAATTCATCAGAAGCTAATATAGAATAATCATCTTCCAAATGTAATTTTCCGCTTTTTAATGCTATATCTTCTGCAAATTTTAAAACTTCATATATTCCTCCTCTAGCTTTAATAGAACCAGAGATTGGTAAATGACTATCACATTTCAAAAGTAATGTTCCTTCTATATTTTTTTCTATTTTTTCAGAAAGAACTTTTTTCATATTTTCAATTTTTTCTATTTTTGATTCTATTATTCCATTACTTTTTTGAGTCTCCGGAAATACTTTAGAAATATATGGTGCAAATCTTTCTAATCTTTTGGAAGCATCTAATATTTCACTCATTGTAATTGACGAATTCTTTAAAACCTCATCAGTTGAATATAATTTATTATTTATCCAAAAGGTTTCTTTTAAAGAAATTAAATCTTCTATAATAGGAAACTCTTTTTTCCATTCTTGTAAACTTTTATTAAGTATCATTTATAGTTCCTCCTAGACTATATTAAAACATTCCTGGTAACGAAGTTACAAATATATTTAAAATTATAATAATTATAAAGCTAACTAAACTAGCTAAAGTTGTACTATATGTTGTAGCTACAAAAGCGTCATTAACTTCCAAATCATTATACTTTGCTGGTAACCAAAAAGCTGCATCAGTTGGTAATGTTAATCCAACAGTTCCAGAACAAATTGCTAATCCTATAATAACTGGAGAGTATCCCATAGCTACAGCTGCTGGTCCTACTATAGATACAGATGTTAACATCGCCACTGTTGCTGACCCTACAGCAGCTCTTATTATCATAGCTAATATAAATGCTAAAAGAACTATTGGTAAATTCCAACTTGATAATAATTCAACTAAAGCATTTCCTAGTCCACTTTTTTGTAAAATTAATCCGAAACATCCTCCTGTTCCTATAACCATTAAAACATTTCCTAACTTATCAGATGAGAAATCTATAAATTTCATAATATTCATATTTGTATTTTTTACAATATATTTTTTTAAAACTACTGCTGATAAAATCATTGCTAAAAATAAAGCTATATTATTATTTCCTAAAAATGTAAAAATTAAATATATAATATTTTCTTTTGGTAATACAACAGAAGCAACAGACCCAATTATTATTAAAACTATTGGAAATAAAATTAATAAAAATGCTGTCATTGCTGATGGCTTTTCGGGATCTGGTTTAAGAAGTTCTTCATTATTAACTAACTCTTGTACTTCTTTTTTATATTGTTCTTTTTCTTCTTTAGTTTGTTTTGAATTTACAATATTTCCATATTGCCATCCACATAATAAACTTGCTGGTAATGCAACAATTATTCCATATACAATAAACCATCCTAAATCTGCACCTATTTGTAAAGCAACTGCTACAGGCCCTGGAGTTGGGGCAACTATACAATGTGTTAATAATAATCCTACAAATAATGATGCCGCATAAGCACTTTTTTTCTTATTAGTCAATTTTTGTAAAGAATTAATTAATGGTGAAAGCATTATATATCCTGAAGCAAAATATACTGGTATAGCAACAATAAATCCTGCTAAATTAAGTGCTAATAGGTCATTTTTTTTACCAAATTTTCTCAATAACCCTTTTGCCATTTCTTCTGTAGCACCAGAGGCTCCTAACATTTCACCAAAAATTCCACCAAATAAAATTACTATTCCTAAACTTGCCATTGTATTTCCAAATCCACTTGCTATATATCCTAATAATTCAGAAGAAGGCATTCTACATAAAATAGCCATTATTATCGCTGAAACAAATAATCCTATAGCTGGACTAACTTTAAATTTAATTAAAGCAATTAATAAAATTGTAATTGTGATAAGAAACGCAATCAAAACATTCATTTTATTCCTCCTATTTTATTTTTCATAATGTCTAAGAACTCTTCCAGTATGTACTCCTGTCAATTTTTTATCTTTATATACTATTCCTCCATTTACTATAACATATTCAATTCCTTCTGTTAATTCATTTGAATTAGTATATGTTGCTTTATCTTGAAGTTTTTCATAATTAAAAATAACTAAATCTGCATCATACCCTTCTTTTATTATTCCTTTTGTTTTTAAACCTAGACGTTCTGCTGACATAGACGTCATTCTTCTTATTACTTCTTCTAAAGTCATGATATGATTTTCTTTATGATAATAACAAATTGCTCTAGGACAAGTTCCATAAGCTCTAGGATGACCCTTTTCTCCCATTTCTCTAGTTAAACCATCACTTCCAATAACTGTATGTGGAAATTTAGCTATTTCAAATACATCCTCATCACACATACTACTATAAACAGCACTTCCGATACCTTTATTTTCAACCATTATATCAAAAAATGTTTCAAAAGGATCTTTCCCTATTTCTTTTGAATATTCTGCTATTGTTTTTCCTATTACACCACTTGTATTAGGACAAGAAGAAACAAATACTCCTTCCCATCCTCCTGCATTTAAATAATAATTATCATATTTAGAATTAGGATCTTCCATTTCTTTTTTTATTTTTTCTCTCATTTCTGGATTTTTAAATAATTCTGACATTTTTTCTACACCCTCATTAAAATGCCAAGGAGGTACACAAGCATTTAAATGTGTCATGTTTCTTGGATATGGGTATTGATCACATGTTACTTTTATTCCTTCATCTATAGCTTTTTGTATTATTGCTAATGTTTGTTTTTGTAATCCCCAATTTGATTTACCTAAAATTTTATGATGTGAAATAAATACAGGAACTCCTGCTCTTCTACCTATTTCAATAGTTTCTTCAACCGATTTTACACTATCATATGATTCATTTCTCATATGCGAAGCATAAATTCCTCCATATGGTTTAATTACTTTTGCCAATTCTACTATCTCATCTGTTGTAGCATAACAACATGGAGTATATATTAAACCTGTAGAAAATCCAGCTGCTCCATTTTCCATTGCTTCTTTCAAAAGAGATTTCATTTTTTCCATTTCTTCTTCTGTCGGTTGTCTATTTTCAAATCCCATCACAGCTATTCTCAATGTGCTATGACCTACATAACTTTTAATATTTGCTGTCTTAGGTACAGAATCCGCATATTCTAAATAACGTTTATAACTTGTCCAGTTTACCATATCTTCTGGAAATTTTACTGCTCCTACTGATAATTGCCCTTGAACTAATTTTAAATTTTTTGGATTTATTGGTGCTGCTGAAAGACCACATTGTCCACCTATTTCTGTAGTTACTCCTTGAGAAGTTTTACATAATCTTGCACATTCATCACCTAAAATTAAATCTCCATGAGAATGAGCATCTATAAAACCAGGACTTATAAATAAATCTGTTCCATCTATAATCTCTTTTGCATCTTCATTTCCCAAAACATTTACTATTTTATCACCTAAAACACCAACATTTCCTTTAAATGCAGGTTTACCTGTTCCATCTACTATTGAAATATTTTTTATTAAAATATCAATCATGTTTTTCCTCCTAACTTCTAGATATAAAAATGTTAAAAATGATAAAATATAGTGCACTTATTTTAATTTATTAAAGTTTACCACAAAAAAATTGTAAAGTCAATCACAAAATTAATTTTTAATTAATTTTTTTTATTTTAAATTAATTAATTTAAAATTAATTAATTTTTGAATATTTTTATTAAAATAAAATAAGGTTCATTTTAAGTGAACCTTATTTTATAAAAAATATTATTTATTAAAATCTAAAACTAATTTTGTAAGTAAAGCAGCTCCTCTCCATAATACTCCTTCATTTGGATTATAATGACTATTATGTAAAGGCCATACTTTTTCTCCCTCTCCTGTTGTTCCTATCCAAGCAAAAGCTCCTGGAACTTCGTTTAAATAGAAAGAAAAATCTTCTCCTATCATAATAGGATTTACCTTTATTAAAGCTTCATCTCCATAAAGTTCTTTTATTTTATCTGACATATATTTAGTCATTTTTTCTTCATTTAATACTGCCATATATCCTCTTTCATAATTTAATTCTCCTGTACATCCTGAAAGAAGACATACTCCATCTAATACTTCTTTTAATCTTTTTTCTGCTAAATCTCTCATCTCTGGAACAAAAGTTCTACAAGTTCCCTCTAAAACACATTCTCCAGCTACTATATTGTACCTACTTCCAGCTTGCATTTTTCCTATTGTTATTACCATAGACTTCATTGGGTCTGCATTTCTACTTACAATAGTTTGAACAGCTGTTACATATTGAGCTCCTGTTACTAAAGCATCTATTCCTTCATTTGGTTTTGCTGCATGACTTGGCTTTCCTTTTATAGTTACTATAAAATGGTCAGAAGCTGCCATTAATGGCCCCTCTTTTATTCCAACTTTTCCTAATGGTAAATCAGGCCATACATGCATACTAAATATAGCGTCAACACCTTCTAAAGCTCCCTCTTTTATCATTCCTTTAGCTCCTCCATTAGGAGAAAGTTCTTCAGCTGGTTGGAAAATAAATCTTACTTTTCCTGAAAGCTCATCTTTTCTTTTAGATAAAAGATAAGCTGCTCCTAAAACCATAGTCATGTGATTATCATGACCACAAGCATGCATAACACCTTTATTTTTAGATTCAAAAGAAAGTCCTGTTTCTTCTTCTATTTGTAAAGCATCCATGTCAGCTCTCAGTGCTATAGTTTTTCCTTCTTTAGCTCCTATAAGTTCTGCTATTATTCCATTCCCATTTACATTTTTTCTTATATTAAAATTTCTAAGTTTTTCTAGTTCTCTTAAAATTATTTTGGAAGTTTTAAATTCTTTATTAGAAATTTCTGGATTTTCATGTAATTCTCTTCTTATAGTTTGTAAATATTCTTGAATTTCTTTTGCTGAATTTATAATAGACATTTCATCCTCCTAATCTATTTTAATAATCCTTCTTTTTCATAAAAATTAGGGTGTCTATCTCTAAACATATGAATAGTATTTCTTATTTCATCTATTATCGAAAGATCAATACTTCCATAAATTATTTCTTCTCTTTCACCTCCTTCTGCTATTATATTTCCCCATGGATCTATAATTAGTGAGTGACCACAATAACTTCCCATTGGGCTTTCTCCTACTCTATTACAAGCAATTACAAATAATTGATTTTCTATTGCTCTTGCTGTTAAAAGTGTTTTCCAATGATTTACTCTTGGGTTAGGAAAATTCGAAGTAACTATTATTGCCTGTGCACCTTTCAATGCATAAATTCTTGAAAGTTCACAAAATCTTATATCGTAACATATCATAAATCCAAATTTTCCTAATTCAGTTTCTAAAATTTCTGCTTTATCACCAGGTTCAATCATAAAGTTTTCATCCATATCACTATATAAATGCATCTTACTGTAGTCAAATACTATTTCCCCTTTATTATTAAGTATAAAAGTAGTATTTCTTATTTTATTATCTCTTGAATGTCTAGTTGAAATAGAACCTCCTACCACCCAAACATTATATTCTTTAGCTAATTTTTTTAAAACACTTATTGAAGGCCCATTTTCTTCTTCACAAAAATTGTCCATATCATGATACATTTTATCAGAAAAACCATAACTCCAATCTTCTGGAATAACTATTATATCTGGTTTTTTTTCATTATCCATTGCTTCTTTAAACATCTTTTTTATTTTTTCAAAATTATATTCTGGATCACAATACTTAATATCTGTTTGTAATAATGCAAAATTTATCATTTTTCCTCCTATACACTTCTAGCATAAATTATAGCTCTAATAATAACTACTATAAAGGTAATGATTGTTAAACACCATCCATTTTTTAACATAGCTTTAATATTTTTAGAATGTGCTAGTCCCATTGTTCCAACCATATCAACTGTTGGACTTACAAAGAATGTTACTTGACAAGCAACCAAAACAATAAAAGACCATATTTCCATTTTTACTGACATTGCAGTTACTAATGGTAAAAATAATTCATGAGTTATTTGAGCTTGTGCTACTCCTGCACCAGAAATTCCAAATACCCCTATTGCTGCAGCTATTACTAAAAATGCTGCAACTCCTCCTACATCTATTAAAGGTTTCATATAATTTGAAATAGCTTCAAAAGCCCCTGATTTTGCTACATAATTTAAAAATGGATCAAATAAAATAAACATAAAAAACATCCAATACATTTTTGAAGCTCCATCTACCATTTTCTTTATCGAATCTGTTAAGCTCATTCCTGCTGAAAGTCCTGTAAGTAAAGATGCTGTTATCATAACAACTATTGCATAAGAAGCCCCTGCTTTAGCTATAATACCATATATTAACATCACTGCCATTGTTCCTATAAATGTGAAAGTTGCTCTATTTATTGTTTTAGTTGCTTTAAAATCATCTGCTTTGGTATAAGAATCATCAAATTTTTCTGTTCCTCTTGTTAACTTTTGAGTACGACAAGCTATAAAATAAGTTGATCCCCATATTATAATACCCATAGGTAATCCTGCATTTAATAAAAAACTAGAATATGTTAATCCTGTTAACCCCATTATAGTTGCAACTGGAGGAACAAATGGTCCTATTTGAAGTCCAGTAGCTGCTGCACCATGAAATATAACTCCTAAAGTACTTGGTGTTAATCCTAAGCAAGAAACTATTGGAATTAATATAGGAGCTACAATAGCTACTGATCCTGATAATGTTCCTAACATAGAAACTAACAATGTACAAGTTATCATTGAAATTAATATAGCTTGTTTTTCTGTTTTAATATTAGTTTTCTCTACAACAAAATATACAATATTTTGTGCAACTTTTGTATGTGTTAAAACTTCTCCTAATCCAGATCCTAAAACTATTATAAAACCTATCAAAGATAAAAATGAACTTAAGGAACCTTTTAATACTTCACCAAAACCAGTTATAGTTTCTCCTGTCATTACAGCTCCTAAAAGAACACAAATTAAAACAGAAAGGTTCATATCTTTTCCTTTTAACATTAAATAAATATATAAAAGTAAAGGTAAAAATCCTAAAATTGGTGGTAAATCAAAAATCATATTTTCCTCCTAATCTTTTTTATTTTATTAACTTTATTAATATCCGTACGCTATATTAATAAAATAATAATCAAGAAATATAAATATCATTTTCTAATAGAATCTTATCATGCAACTCCATTCTTTTTAAAACTTTCTCTTTTTCTATTTTTCCTAAAGCAACAGTTA